>CAZRNC010000404.1:0-3119 GCA_964601285.1 uncultured Thermomicrobiales bacterium
TGGTTCGAGAAAGGAACGCACTTGATGAGCGCACCGGCACTTCGCAAGCGATCAGAACTCCGCAAAGAGGAGACCTGGGACCTCGAGAGTATCTTCGCCACACCCCAGGACTGGGAGCGGCAGTACGAGCAGGTCTCGGCCCGTGTTCCGGAGCTTGATGCGCATCGCGATACGATCTCATCTTCTGCGAGCGCGTTGGCCACCGCGCTTGAGTTGCGCGATGACCTGCGGATGGATGTCAACAAGCTCGGTGTCTATGCCAGCTTGCGACGTGCGGAAGACGCAACCAATGCCGCCTCGGTCGCACTGGCCGACCGGGCGCTATCGTTGGACACGAAACTGACGTCCGGCGCTTCGTTCATTGAACCAGCCATTCTCGCCCTCGATCCGGACACACTCGACGAGTGGACTAACGAAGAACCCCGGCTGGAAACCTACCGGCACTACTTCACCAAGCTGGGCAGGATGCGCAACCACATCCGTTCGGCCGAGGTTGAGCAGGTCATCGCCCAGGCGGAAAGCGTGATGCAGGGCTTCGCCGGAACCCGGCAGGCGCTGGAGAACGCCGACCTCGACTTCGGCATCATCACCGACGCGGCCGGCAACCAGGTCCAGCTCGGCCCGGGCAACCTGGCCCACTACCTGCGGGATCGCGACCGCGATGTCCGCAAAGAAGCCTGGATTTCAGCCGCCGATGCCTATGTCAGCAAGAAGAACACCTTTGCCGGGGCGCTGGCCGGCGGCATCAAGCGCGATGTGTTCAGGATGCGATCCCGTAATTTCTCATCGTCGCTCGAAGCCAGCCTCTATCCCAACGCGATCCCGGTCGAGGTCTTCCACAATCTGGTTGCCACCGTCTGGAAGAACCTGCCGACCTGGCACCGCTACTTCGAAATCCGCAAACGCATCCTCGGGCTGGATGTTCACGAGGAGTGGGACATCGCCACCCCGCTCAGCGAGGATGGGCCGGTTGTCTCGTTCGAAGATGGCATGGAGATGATCCTCGAGAGCCTTGCGCCGCTTGGCGAGGAATATGTCGAGACAGTCCGACGAAGTGTTCCCGAGCGCTGGGCTGATCCATGGCCGAATATCGGCAAGGGTGGCGGCGCGTTCAGCTCCGGAACCAAGGGCACATTGCCGTTCCTTTCGATGCCGTACCAGAACGACCTCGCCAGCGTCAGCACGCTCACCCACGAACTCGGCCATTCGATGCACTCGTACTACACATGGCAAAACCAGCCGGTCGTCTACTCGCGCTACACCATGTTCGTCGCTGAGGCGGCATCGAACATGCACCAGGCACTGCTTGGGGCACATCTCTTCGGCCAGGACCGCGACAAGGCGTTCCAGATCGCGATGATCGAGGAGCGGATGGGTAACCACCTGCGCTACTTCTTCACGATGCCGATCCTGGCGAAGTTTGAACTGGATGCACACGAGAAGGTGGAGCGTGGCGACGCGCTGACCGCCGCCAGCATGACCAACACCCTGGCAGATATCTACGAAGAAGCCTATGGCGGGCGGGTCAACGTCGACCGTGAGCGGATGGGGATCACCTGGGCGCGGTTTGGCCACCTGTTCGCAAACTTCTATGTCTTCCAGTACGCCACCGGCATCGCGGCAGCAGCAGCCATGGGCCGCCAGGTGATCGACGAAGGTGAACCGGCCCGCGACCGCTATCTGGCGTTCCTGAAAGCAGGCGACAGCAAGTTCCCGATCGACGCCCTGCGCGACGCCGGCATCGACATGCTCGACCCCGCCCCGGTCCAGGCCGCCTTCGACATCCTCGCCGGCTACGTCGACCGGCTGGATGAACTGACGCGGTAGTCAGAGAAGACGAGCCGCCCCCACCGTCATCCCGAGCGTAGTCGAGGGACCTCGTGGGTCGGATCTCTCCAGGTGACGTCAAGCTTCGACTCTCGAGGTCCCTCGACTACGCTCGGGATGACGGTGGGGGCGGCTCGGGATGACGATTTGAGATGGTCGCTCCTGATTACCGAAATGATGAATTGACGCTCATCATTGCGCCTGTTACCTCCCGGGGTATTTGACAGGCGCAATGAACTGCGCGGCTACAAAAAAACGTTCGTGACCTTTGCGCACCAATTCTGAAAGACACGCCCGGACGGAATTCTAGGGCCGTTCTCTACAGCGTCTTCAACTCCATGATGTCGCCCTGGTAGCCTGCGCGGAGGATGATGTAGAGCATGTCGCTGGTGGTGGCGTTGCGGCGGCCGGTGACGTAGAAGAAGCGTCCGCCGGCGCCGGCGACCGGGCCGTATTTCGGGAAGATGTTGCCCTCGTGGTAGTAGTTGATGACCTTGCCCTCAAGATCGACCCAGTAGCCGCTCTTCGGCACAACATCGCCACCGGTCGGGCAATCCTCGGCAACGATCGGCGTTTCACCACGCAGGGTGTTCTGGTCGAACTTGTGGATACTGGCGTAGGGATCCCGCGTGATGCCCGCACGGAACGATGCCGGGGCCTCCTGTGCGGCCTCTTCTTCGGTCGTTGACCAGCGCTTTTCACTCACCGTCATGCGTTCTCCCCTTTCGGTATCACTGTTACCCCTGTTGAGATCTTCTCTCGTCTGCTTCATAATCTGTACCAAGGATGATCCTGAGTGCCGGTGCTACCGGCTCGTTGTTTGTTAGCAGGAGTATACGTGACCACAACGGCGCGTCCCCGCAGAAACCGCCGCCAGGGGATGTACTACGGATGGGTAGTCCTCGCGACCGCCTATCTGATTATGTTTTTCACCGCCGGGGTAAGCCAGGCGTTCGGCATCTTCATCAAGCCGATGACCGACGATTTTGGATGGGATCGCTCCACCCTCTCGCTTGCCGTATCCATTTTCGCCATCATGTCGGCTATTGTCCCGCCGGTTGCCGGACGGATTGCCGACCGGTTCGGCCCACGGGTTGTCCTGACGATCGGAGTCACGCTTAACGCCAGCGGCATGATGCTCATGGCACTCACGCCGAACATTGCCTACGTCTATATTGTTTACGGTTTGATCATTGGCACCGGGTTCGGATTTTCCGGCCACGCTGCGATGACCTCGCTTATCTCACGCTGGTTCGACCGGCGACGTGGGCTGGCGCTGAGCATCGCCTCGA
>CAZRNC010000405.1:0-3117 GCA_964601285.1 uncultured Thermomicrobiales bacterium
TTATCAAACTGGAGCGCCGTGGATTTCCCCGAGCTGCTGCGATTCTGGCAGTCTACGTGACCATTCTGGCCATCGTGGTGGGCGTCGGCATGGTCGTTGCACCGCTGGTCACGGCTGAGGCACGCGCGTTCTGGGAAGAAGTACCGGTCATTGTTGATGATGTCGCCGAAAGCTGGCGCACCAGCGACAACCGGTTCCTGGCTACAACCGGCTACCGGCTGATGACACAGCTTGGCTTCCGTCTGGAGAACCCTCCGCCCCCGACCGGCGACACCGCAATCGGATTGTTAACAGGAATCGGTGGGGCGGCCTTTGGATTGGTAGCGACCTTCGTCATCGGTTTCTACTATCTGATGGAAAAGCGTCTCTTCAAGAGGCTTCTCCTCATGCAGCTCACTCCAGCCAACCGGGAGCGAATTAACACCATCTGGAACGATGTCGAGTCCAAAGTCGGAGACTGGCTGCGCGGGCAGTTGTTGCTGATGCTGATCATCGGTGTGATGGCCGGCGTTGGATATGCCATCATAGATGTGCGCTTCTGGCTGTTGCTGGCACTGTGGGCGGGCCTGACCGAGGTGATTCCGATCATTGGTCCTTGGATCGGTGGTATCCCAGCCTTCGCTATTGCGCTGCTCGACTCCTGGCAGAATGCTGCGCTGGTGGCGATATTCCTCATGTTGTTGCAGCTTGCCGAAAACACCATTCTGGTGCCACGCATTATGAAGGGCACGATCGGGTTATCCGCATTGACGGTGTTTATTGCGGTGATGGCTGGCGGTCAATACATGGGGCCGATCGGTGCGCTACTGGCCTTGCCAGTCGCTGCCGCGCTCCAGGTGATCATTCAGGATGCATTGCGAATGCGCCAGCAGCGCTTTGCCATGACTGCAAGCGCCCAATCGGCAGCAGCGAGCAACGTCTCGTGGCGGACCATTGTCGATCAGTACCTGGTCGATGATCCACCAGATGATCCTTCTGATCCTGGCTCTACGTCGCCAACCCGCAAACTTCGGCGCCGGACCAGGAGACAGGACGAACCATCCGACGGTGAGTCGGACTGATCAGAATAGTTGACATATAGAGAGGGGCAGCATGCAGGTAACAACCGGCGGCCAGGAGGCGGCTGAAACGCTGGCCCAGCTCGGACTGACAACGATCTTCTCCGTATCCGGTAACCAGATTTTGCCGATCTTCGATGCAGCCCGGGAAGCCGGCATTCGTATCATCCACATGCGTCATGAATCAGCAGCCGCATATGCTGCAGCCGCCTGGTCGGAGATGACCGGTACCGCTGGCGTGGTGCTGGTTTCTGCCGGACCGGGGCACATTGCTTCCTTCACCGGGATCGCCGTTGCTGCAAGCATGGAACTCCCGCTGATCTGTATCAGCGGTGGCAGCCCGGTCAACCTTCGTGGTGCGGGTGCATTCCAGGAGTTTGATCAACAGGCAATTCCATCAGCAGTGTGCAAAGCGGCGCTGGATGTCACCAGTGCCAACGATGTGCAATCGAGCCTTCAACAGGCGTTCACCCTTGCAACTTCCGGCGTTCCCGGTCCGGTTCACCTGACGATTCCGGCGGATGTGCTGAATTCGGACGTGACCGACCGGACGCCAAGACCTGAAATTGCAGCACTCCCGGAACTCTCCGATGATGACAGGGCAACGCTTTCCCGGATGGCAGAGGAGCTTGGGAAAGCAGCAAGACCGTTGGTGATAGCCCGTCCTTCTGCTGGACGTCACCAACAAGAGGAACTGCTCTGGTCACTCTGCCGGCTTTTGAACATCGAACCGGTCATCACCGAATGTCCGCGGGCGCTGAGCGACCTCAAGTATCTGGAGATCATTCAGGACTACCGGCAGAGCGATTGTGCGCTGGTGATCGGCCCAGCCGATTTCACAGTCGGGTTTCTCGAGCCGGATACGATCGCCGAGCATGGCAAGGTCCTGTTGATTGACGCACCAGGTGAGCCAGTGCCGAATCGGGCACCGGACCTGCACGCACGCGTCGATGTCCGTCAGGCGATGGAGCATCTCATCGAGCGGATGGTTGATGCTCAATCTACTGATGCAGACTGGGCGGCGCACTGGCCGCTCCAGCCGGCCGGTGAACCGGTCGAATCTGTCGATGCAGGAATCGTCCATCCGCTACAGGTGGCACTGGAAGTTCGAAGCCGTCTCACGAGCGAGGATATTGTTGTGCTCGATGGGGGAGAGTTCTGTCAGTGGATGCGGCTGGGTCTGCGTGATGCCCCTTGCCGGGTATTCTGGAGTGGCCGGCTTGGTGCTATTGGTGGAGCGATTCCAATGGCAATCGGGGTGCGAGCGAGCGGCCATCAGGGACGGCTGTTTGTCGCCGCTGGCGATGGTGGCGCGGGCTATCACCTGACCGAAATCGAGACTGCTGCCCGCTACGGATTTGCGATGTCGGTGATCGTTGGCAACGACGGCCTCTGGGCTGCAGAGTGGCATCAGCAGGTCTCGAAGTATGGCGCAGACCGGACGTTCGACACGGCGTTGCTGCCGGCCCGCTACGATCTGGTTGCAACCGGATACGGTGGCTCTGGTTGGCTGGTTACTGATGAGGAAGCGTTGATCACGGCGCTTGACGAAAGCCTGGCTGCCGATGGTCCCTCACTGCTCAATATCAGGGTAGCCCCGCTCGCAAGCCCAGCAGCGATTCACTAGAAGAACTTGACGAGAATACCAGGCATCCCGGCAAGGGTAGGGGCGCTTCGCATGCGTCCGCCGTCACCGCCTTGATGTTCAAACAGGAGCAGACCCTTTCATCTGTCATCCTGAGCTTGTCGAAGGGACCTCGAGCCTCGGATCTCGACGTCACCTGGAAAGATCCAAGGCTCGAGGTCCCTCGACTTCGCTCGGGATGACGGCAATAGAGGCTCGGGGTGATGGCAACAATGACTTGGGACGGCAAACATACAAGCGTGTACAAGTCAAAACCGGAAGTAGTTTGAGCAACTGGACGCATGCGATGCGACCCTAGACCTGCCGAAGGAGACTTCAGTTCAAGCGGGCTGCTCCAGTCGAGACTAGTTGGATTCGTTCGGCCCTCTTACAACTCTATCCGCGCGTAGGCGTGGTCGAAGGTGGGATCGTCAC
>CAZRNC010000406.1:0-3104 GCA_964601285.1 uncultured Thermomicrobiales bacterium
ACCTCAACACCATCACCTTCACCGAACAGGACGGCAAGACCGAGGTCATGCTACGTCTGCTCCTGCCGACTGTTGAGCTACGTGAAAAGGCAATCGGTTTCGGGGCGATCGAGGGTGGACACCAGACGCTCAGCCGGCTGGCGGAGTATCTGGCGACATCTTAGGAGCTACACCAACCTGTTGCGGCAATGTCCACTCCAAAACAGCGGGGAGGACATTGCTGTTATCTGGGCTCCAGTTTGAACGAACCATCGTAGCTGAACAACATACCGGCAATCCGGTTGGTCACACGCACCGATATACGAAAGCGCATGTCGGAGTCGTCGAACCAGGTGATCGCACAGGCATCTGCAGACAGGAATGACGGCACCTTGAACTTCAGGGGACCAACCTTCACACGTTGGTCCCCTGTCTGCATCAGCAATCCACCGCGCTGATCAACCTGCACGGCGATATCTGCCGCAACATCGTGTCGCGACCCGAGATAGTCAACCGCACATCCCCTGCGCTGGCCGTATACCGTGGTGGTATCAAACTGCCGGCGGCGGCTGCCAAACATGAAGACCCGCTTCCATTGCACAACTTCACCAAACTCCGGGTCTTCCCAGACGGCGATGTTGAGAGTAAACGGTATCTCCCGGCCTTGTTCCGAAATGGTCACGGACCGCAAACTTCCGAGATAGAGCAGCGGAACGATGAACACATTCCCGCGCCCGACCGTATCCATGGTTCCCGAGCAGGCCACCGTCTGCTCGCCATTGCTGGCAACACCAAACAGGCGTTGTAGCTCTGGATGCAGCCGCGAGAAATCTTCTCCCAGTACGCGCTGGTAAACCGAAGTCATTGATACACTCTCTGGTCAATACGACCTCGCCGGTTCGTGGCGGCCCACAAAACACTATACCTTCACACCATTTGCGCTTCTGAATTGCCGATGGGTCTCACCTGAACCCCAAATCGGCGACAATGTCTTCAAAATGAAAGCTTGTAACCAATAAGCACGGGGAGAAGGCATCATGAAACTGACCGGATCCATCACAGCTAATGAGATTGCCGCATCGCTGAGGCAGCAGGCGGAACGTGCATACGGCGCGGAACGGACCGGAGACCTTACCGGCGCAATCGAAGCGACGGCAGTGGCAATGGCTGAGATCGCGGGACGGGAACTTGCGCTGCGTGATGCTGCGCCGGAGATCGGCTCGCCGGACGGGCTGGGGTCACGATGAGTGAGATTACCAACCTGACCGCCAGCAACATCGTCCAGCAGATCCACAGTCAGCAGTTCAGCGTTGGCGAGGTTGCTGATGCGTTCCTTGCCCGGATCGAGCGCTACGACCCGGTTATTCAGGCATATGAGACAGTGAATCCGGAAATGGTCCGGGCGGATGCAGCCTGGTTGGATGCACAAACTCGCGCTGGTGCGAGACTGCCGCTACACGGCGTGCCGGTCGGCGTAAAGGACATCATCGACGTTGCCGGGTTGCCAACGGTTGCAGGATTCGAGCCATATCGCAACGCCATTGCCCGGCAGGATGCGGCTATCGTTGCGGCCCTACGGTCGGCCGGTGCGCTGGTGCTTGGCAAAACGCACACCACCCAGTTCGCGGTTGGAGATCCTGCGCCGACACGGAATCCCTGGAATCTGGCCAAGAGTCCGGCCGGGTCGAGTGCCGGTTCCGGTGCAGCAGTGCCGGCCGGATTGGCAACGCTGGCGCTTGGTAGCCAGACGGCAGGGTCGATGCTCCGGCCGGCGGCGTTCAACGGTTCGGTCGGGTTCAAACCCACCTTCGGCTGGTTTCCGCTGGATGGTGTCACGCCACTTGCCTGGTCGCTGGACCACCTTGGACTCTACAGCCCGACGGTTGCGGACATGGCGCTGGTTTTGAGCACACTGACCGGCGGCGCACCGGTGAAGACCGAAGCACCGGCGCGGATCGCCCTGCTGACCGAGTTCATTGAGATGTCCTCGCCAGACGTTGCGGCGCATATCCAGGATGTCGCCGGTGCACTGCGATCCGCCGGGATGACCATTATCGAAACGACGCTGCCGTTCGAGTTCGACTATCTGGCGGCCGTGCATCAACTGATCATGAGCAGCGAGATGGCCGCTGTGCATAGTGCCAATCTGGACGAGCATCGCGAAGCGTATGGACCACGCATCCGGGCCAGTATCGAGGTAGGCACGCTGATCCCGGCGACCTATGTCCTGCATGCCCAGCGCCACCGGAAATTGCTGGCAGAACAGTTGGCGGCGTTCATCGCCGGCTACGATGCCCTGCTGATTCCAACGGTATCAACCGAAGCCTGCGACCGCGAGGAGACCGGCGACCGGCGTTTCCAGGTGCCGGCCACGCTTTTCGGCCTGCCGGCGATCTCCCTGCCGACCGCATTGAGCACGAATGGCCTGCCATTGGCCAGCCAGCTTATCGGTGCTCGAGGGCGGGACCGGGAGGTTCTGGCGCTCGCTCAACGGGTGACGGAGATCGTTCCGTTGATTGGGAAGCCGGATCTGGAGCAACATATCTCGTAGGGGCGATTTGCATTCGCCTACCTGTTCCGACTATGTCCGGTTTTTGGCTTGGGCATGCCTGTTTACCTGTCATCCTGAGCTTGTCGAAGGATCTCGAACCATGGAACTTAACGTCACTTGGACAGATCCGACCCACGAGGTCCCTCGACTACGCTCGGGATGACGATGTAAACGCCGTTCATTCCCGTGAACGTTCGACGTTCCTACGAAGGATTGAGTCGATCTTACCGGTTGAGCGGATCAAACTGACCCGCGGTTGGCTCTGCTCAGCAGAACCACGATTCGGACAACCTGGGGGGTGTCTTGGGCGGGCCACGGCGGATGAGCGGCAGGTCGCGGGGTAGCGTACCGTTCATTTCGTGGGCCAGTTGCAGGAGCGCGGAAAATGTCTCAGCTGGCGGGGAGTCGTTGGCGGCGGCTTGCTCGACCAGTGCGGAGACTCGGCGCTGGAGTTCATCGACCCGAGGGTCTGGATTGACCCAGGTATGGGTGAAGTTCGCTTCGTCTAGCGGACCGGCCCAGTCGGCCGACGACGGATCATCCAGCAACGCAGAACCTGGCGGCACCAGCAGCC
>CAZRNC010000407.1:0-3104 GCA_964601285.1 uncultured Thermomicrobiales bacterium
TCTCCGGGTTGCGCGAGCGTGGCAACTCCTCAAACGGGATGTCGCCGTGCCAGTCGTGATCGCCGGTCCAACCGGGGACAGGCAGCCAGGCGTTCGAAATGTCACGTTCCGGAATCCGCCCGCGGGTCAGATAGGAGATCGAGCCGGCAGTGTCGATCGTAATCAGGTTATTCGCCGGATCGACCCAGCAGCGCATCGCCTCTTCGTATTCATCAACCGTTGTAGTTTTCAGCATCGGCAGGAGCGCATGGAAACACTCGTTGGGCTTGTCGGTCGCGCTGTAGCGTAGCGAGAGAGCATAGCCGTTGGCCGGTTCGCCGAAGATGACCGGACCGTTGCGGGTGATTGTGATCGTGACGTCGACCGGGTCGCCATCCTTGACCGGGATTGATTCGATCCGGTGTTCTGCCTGGAGCATTTCACCCTTGTACTCGTACCGGGTTGGGTCGGCCGGGTCGAACTTCTCGACGTAGATATCCTGATAATCAGCGGTGGCATGGGTGATGCACCAGGCGACGTGCTGGTTATGACCGAAATGCGGGAATCCCGGAACGCCGTTGAACGACATACCGACGACATCAAATTCCGGACAGGCGAGGTGGTTCTGGTAGTAGACGCTGGGGACATCCAGCGCCCGGTGGGGATCGCCGGCCATCAGTGGCTTGCCTGATGCCGTTTTGGTGCCATCAATTGCCCAGTTGTTGCTGCCGCCATCCATGTCGAAGAGTCTGGAGAGCGCCTCGATGCCGGCGTCGAGTTCCGAGAAATCCTTGAGTGATCCAACATGCTCGGCCCCTGGTGGCACGACGAGGACTTCGTCGCCCTGACCTTCCGATCGGAGCATTGTTGCCATTTCCGGGCCAAGCGCCCGGTAGATGCGTGCTTTCCAGAGCTTGCCCATGCCGGTCGCCATCAGTACGTGACGAATCTTGTAGATCGCACAACCGTCCCATGGTTGCCATGCCTCAGGTGTCGTGCCGGTTATCTCAAACTCGACCGGCAGCGGTGCGCCAGAGTTGATGAATGCGTTGACGCCGGCGGCATAGCTTTCGAGAATTCCACGGGTCTCGTCGTTGAAGTTCTCGAAGTCGGCCCGCGCACTGTCGCCGAGGACCATTCTGCGGGCAAACCGGTCGTTGACCAGCCCCGGAGTCCCTGTCAGTTCGGCGGTGCGGCCATAGGCGCGGCGGCGGTCCCAGTCCATCTGCCAGAGACGGTCCTGGGCATGGACAAAGCCCTGCCCGAAGAACGCGTCATGCCGGCTGGATGCCTGCACATGGGGGATGCCATAGCTGTCGCGCCAGATCCGGATGGTGTTTTCGATACCGTCTATCGTGACGGGGGAGGACATATCCGGCAGAGCAGCTTCCCATGCTTTGGAATCCAGCGGTGTAGACATGCTTGTTCTCCTCTTGTTCACACGAACTCATCCTGATTTCCGGGCATCATAGCGCGAGTGACGGTGCGAGAGAAGTGAAAATATGTCCGTGGCAGAATAAGGACAGACCGGTTGTCTGGATTGGAAATGAAGGCAATGCACGGAGAGTACAAAACACCTGGCGGCAAGCTTGTTATGGTCGACTTTGACGTCGAAGGGGGAGAGTTGAGGAACGTAGTTGTTTCCGGCGACTTCTTCCTCTACCCGGAAGAAGCGCTGGCGTCGATCAGCCAGGCGCTGGAACAAGCACCGGTTGATAGCAGCGAAGATGAACTGGTGCTGCGCGTGGAATCCTCACTGCCTGCCGGCACCGAGCTTGTCGGGTTCTCACCACAGGCAGTGGTGACGGCAGTCAAGAGGGGGATGCAATGAGACCGGTCAACGCCATCTATCCACCACAGGTTGATGATCGCTGGACAGAACTCGAATGGGAACTGATTCCTGAAACGCCGGAAGCGCCAGAAATGAATGTCGCACTCGATGAGGTGCTGACCCGTGCTGTTGGGCGTGGTGAACGCGGGCCAACGCTCCGCTTCTGGGGTTGGGCCAGCGAAGCGGTGATCCTGGGGCGATTCCAGTCGGTGAAGAACGAGGTCCAGATCGAGAATGCCGCGAAGCACGGGGTAGGCATCGTGCGCCGCATAAGCGGAGGTGGTGCGATGCTGGTCCAGCCTGAAGGTGCGATTACCTATTCGCTGTATGTTCCGATTGACTTTGTGCGAGAACTTTCGTTCGCGGAATCCTATGCGTTCATGGATGGCTGGGTGGTTCGTGCGCTGCGCGATCTCGGCATCGACGCGTGGTACCAACCGCTGAATGACATCACCTCAAGCGAAGGGAAGATCGGCGGCGCCGCCCAGGCACGCCGGTTTGGCGCGGTGCTACACCACGCAACCATGGCGTATGACATGAATGTCGACTTGCTGGTGAATGTCCTGCGGATCGGGCAGGAGAAGCTGAGCGACAAGGGATTGAGCAGTGCTGCCAAGCGAGTAGCCCCGCTGCGTTTACAGAAGAACATTCCCCGGTCTGAGATTGTCGACACCTTCGCTGCAGCGTTCGTCGACCTGACCGGTGCAACGACCGGCTCTGTCCAGCCCGCCGAACGCGCTGAAGCCGAAACGCTGGTTCGGGAGAAATTCACCAACCCGGAGTGGACCTTCGTATTGCCGTAGATGTGCAGTTGACATCAGATTGCAGCGTGGCTAGACTGGCGACAGAACGTTTGTTCGCCTATTGTTGCTGACCACAAACTCTGGTGGTTCCAATGTGGTGTGCGTGGTCTGGAAGAGGATGTGTACGATGCGCCTTCTGCTAACCTCTGCTGGCATCAAGAACCCGAGTATCCACGCTGCGTTGCTCGACCTGCTCGGCAAACCGATTTCAGACTGTACAGCCCTCGCGATATCCACATCAAGCTACGCCTTGCGTGGAGGTGTGTACCGAGCCTGGAACTTCATTAGCGGCAATGAAACGCAAACGCCAATGTGCGAGTTGGGATGGAAAAGGGTCGGGGTGCTGGAACTTACGGCACTGCCGAGTCTTGGTGAGGAGCTTTGGGTTCCCGCGCTCGAAGAGGCGGACGTGCTGCTCGTCAATGGTGGCGATCCGATGTTCCTTTGTCACTGGATGCGCGAATCCGGATTAGCAGACCGATTCCCGGCGC
>CAZRNC010000408.1:0-3096 GCA_964601285.1 uncultured Thermomicrobiales bacterium
TCGCCACCGCTCAGGTTGCGGACCTTGTTGGTGGCATCGTTGCGATCGAACAGCAGCGAACTCAGGAACCCCATCGCCGCCGGTTCGGTGAACGACTTGAGACTGCGCACGATCTCCAGCGGGGTCTTGTCCGGATCCAGCGTCTCCTGCTCCTGGCTGTAGTAGCCGAGCTTGATCGACGGTCCCATCCGGATAATGCCGGTAGATTGTTCGTCGATGCCGGCGATCATCCGGAACAGGGTGGTCTTGCCGCTGCCGTTATCGCCGACGATGCCGACACATTCGCCGTGCTCGACGGTGAGATCGAAGGGTTTGAGGATCTCCTTCTCGTCGAACGACTTCGCGACACTTTTCAGATCGAGGACAATGCGTGAGCCACGGGTTGTTTCAAAGTCAATGTCGACACGTTTGCGGTCGACCTTCGGCCTTGGCTTACTCTCCAGCTCGTCGCGTTCGATTTCGAGCAATCGACGCTTGTTGCCGGCACGTTTCGCAAACTTGGGATTCTGTCGCGCCCATTCTGTGAGTTGCTCTGCAGTGCGTTTCAACTGTTTGAACTCGCGCTCTCTCAGGTCGCGAAGCTGTGCCTCGCGCTCCAGCCGTTCGCGTTTGGCGTTGAGGAACCCGGAATAGGAGGAAGGGTAGACGTGGATGACGCCATCCTCGAGTTCGAACAGCTTATTGACGGCGCGGTCAAGGAAGTAGCGGTCATGGGAGATGATTGCCACCGCGCCGCGGAAGTTCCGGATGTACTCCTGCAGCCAGTTCTTTGCAGAAAAGTCGAGGTGGTTATCCGGCTCATCGAGCAGTAACACGTCAGGTTGGTTCAGCAGCAGCCTGGCGAGGCCCACCAGCTTTTTCTCGCCACCGCTAAGCTGGGCAACTGGTTCCTGCCAGCGGGCTTCCGGAAAGCCCAGACCGGTCAGGATCTCTTCAGCCTTGTAGCCACTCCCGTATCCATCTTGCGCAACGAACTGCTCCTGAAGCTGCGCGTACTCCTCGAGGACAGCGTCGAACTCGTCACCTTCTGCTTCCGTCATGCGCTGTTCAAGAAAGCGCATCCGTTCCTCGATGCCATCGCCGGCATTTCCTGCCTGTAACGCTGAAAGGATGGTTGCGCCCGGCTCGAAGTCCGGTTCCTGGGTGAGCATGCCGACGATAGTGTTGCGACGCATGGTGATTTCACCGCCGGCCGGAGAGATCTGGCGGGTGATCAGGCGGAACAGCGTGCTCTTTCCGGCGCCGTTCTCGCCAATCAAGGCGATTCTGTCCCCTTCGGCAATCTCAAAGTTGACATCGTGGAAGACTTCATTGCCACCATGGGCGTAGGAAAGCCCGGATACCTGCACGAGCATGGACGATCCTGTTCTGATACGCAGGCGAATTCAAACTGAAACGATACATCACGCCGGAAGTGCGCTACCATACAAGTATCAGCGACACGTGTATTCAGACACGGGGTGTGAAGGGGGCCAGAATGCTCGATATGGGCTTTGAAGAGATGACCAAAACCGAACGGGTAATGGCTGCGGTTGCCGGAGATGAAGTTGACCGCATCCCGGTCTGCTTCTGGCATCATTTCAAACCTGCGGGTTCCGGCCGCCGGATGGCCGAAGCGACACTCGATTTTTTTGAGGCGACGTTCGATCTCGACATCATCAAGATCATGCCGGATCTTCCATACCCCTTCCCTCGCCGGTCGATTCGCGATGTCAACGACTGGGCGCTGGTCGAGCCGGTCAACACTGAACGGTCCCGCTTCTTCAACCAGCGTGCGGTGTCGATCCAGGCTCTCCGGGACGCCGTTGGCTATGAAACACCTATTATCATGACGGTGTTCTCGCCACTCTGCGAAGCGTTGCATTTCACGGAAACCCGCGAAATGTTCATGGAACACGCTCGCCAATCTCCGTCTATGGTGCATGAAGCACTGTCTACGATTTCCGAGAACCTGCGAGCGCACATCCAGGATTGTATGGATGCCGGCGCAGATGGCGTGTTCTTCGCGTTGCAGGGTTGTAGCGATAGCATCATGACCCGCGATCTCTATCGCGAGTTGGGCAGACCATATGATTTGATGGCGCTGCAAGGTGCACGCGATAGCTGGTTGAACATCCTTCACGTGCATGGTGACAAAGACCTGCATTTTGACGAGGTGCTCGACTATCCGGTTCAGGTCCTTTCCTGGTCGGACAGGCTGGCCGGTCCAACATTGCGTGAGGCACGCTCCAAGACCAGCAAGTGTCTGATGGGCGGCTGGCATGAGTTTGGCGCACTCTCCAACGGCCCGGCTGAAGAGATTCGATCCGAAGCAGAAGACGCGATCCGTCAAACCGGAGGGCGTCGATTTATTCTTGCAAATGGTTGCTCGGTTCCAGACGACACCGACCATGAATGGCTGCACACCGCCCGCGAGATCGTGGACGAACTTGAATTGCCGTCAGAATGAGACGAGTCGAAGTTGCCGTAAACGACAGGTGCGGTAGATCTCATGTCGAGTAGGACCACCAAAGAGCGAGGAGTCATCATCGCGGTGATCAAGGACGTGTTCTTTGGTATCACCGTGCGGAACTCCATCAAGAAGTTGAATTTTGAGCCTCAATTGATCAAGTCAACCGACACGCTTGCTGATACCGTCGCGGTCTATGATCCTTCGCTGGTCATTCTGGATCTCCAGGTGATCGAAAAGGAGTCTGCCTGGGGTGCGGTGACAGCGACCAGGGAGTTGAACATTCCGGTGCTGGTCTTTGGCCCGCACAAGGATGTTGAAGGGCTCCGGGCGGCCAAGGCGGCCGGTGTTTCGCGCGTGGTTGCCAACAGCCAGTTTCACCGGGAGATGCCGGCGCTGATTGAACGCTACGTCCGGAAAGCGGAAGAGGCGTAGGGTATCGACGTTTAGTCGTTGTCCTCGTCGTCGTCTTCGTCATCATCATCCGGTCCCGGCGTTGGAGACGGCCCCGGTGTCGGTGTTGGCGGCGGCATTTCCTGGGTTGATTCAAGAGTAACGGTTGTCCCTCCGGCGTGGACATCGTCGATCCGGACGTTGATTTCGTAGGTCACTTCACGGTTTTGGACGTCCGGCGCGCGGAACTCGAT
>CAZRNC010000409.1:0-3094 GCA_964601285.1 uncultured Thermomicrobiales bacterium
CATGCTTACACAAGCACCACCATGTGTCAATTAGTCATGGTTGCAACACTGAGTACCAGACCACAGGAGATTTGCCACCGATCCTCATAGACGTAGCCGCGCAATTCATTGCGCCCTTGTTTGATCACCGGGGTGTTGGACGGGCGCAATAAATTGCGCGGCTACGTCTATTGGTGACGGCAGATTCCCAGTTGCCCTGTACTGAGCAACGTCGAAGGGATGACAGGCTAAACACCATTCTTCCCACGTACGTTAGGAGTGCCAGAATCTCCCGTTTCTATTCCACTACCAGTGGAACCGTGAAGCAGACGCGGGCGCCCCCGCCGGCAGGGGGCCGTTCGATCCAGATCCGGCCGCCGTGGGCTTCGACGAGGTGCTTCGAGAGATAGAGTCCCAATCCCATACCGGCACGCTGGCTGGCAGCAGCACGAGCACCACGCTGGAATCGTTCGAAGACATGCGGCAGATCGTCCGGATCGATACCGGGTCCGTAGTCCCGCACGGCCATTGTCACCACATCCTGATCCGCACTGGCGGATATTTCGATTGGCGAGTCTCCTGGTGCATATTTCACGGCATTGTGGAGCAGGTTCCGGATGACCTGATCGAGTCGCGAATAGTCACCCTCGACCAGCAATTCCCGGTCAACCGTCATCGTGAACGTGCGTGTTGGCGCATATTCCTGGACGGCGTTCAGCGCCCTGCTGATCAGCATATAAACGGATACCGGCTCGGTCTCCATCTGGAACCTGCCTGCCCGGATGTTGGCAAGCTGGACCATGTTCTCAACCAGAATCGTCAGGCGCCGGCTTTCATAAAAGATGTCCGAAATCAGGCTCTGCTCGGTCTCCGCATCGAGCGCACTGCGATTTTCCGCCAGCATATGTGCGCCGCCCTGGATCGTCGTCAGCGGGGTCCGCAGTTCGTGCGAGACCAACGAGAGAAAGTCATCCTTGAGCTGTTCAGCATCGCGGATTTTGGTGATGTCCTGAAACACGACAATTGCCCCGATGATCCTTGAGCGGTCATCGAAGAGTGGAACCGAATTCACCAGCAGTGTGACCGGGGGATCGTATGGCCGGGTGAGGCTGACTTCGCGCTGCCGGACCGTCTGACCGTCACGCAGCGACTGGTACATCGGCATTGCCTGGTCCGTCAGCAGCGTTCCATCCGGATCGCGCCGGGGATTGCGTTCCAGAAAGCGTTCCACCGGCAGCGGCGTCGTGATCTCCCAGCCAAGCAGCAGCGAAGCCTGCGAGTTGGCCAGTGTTATCTGTTCCGGGTTCACCTCCGCCAGAACGGTCGCTTCCGGCAACTGGTCGATGATGTGTTGCAAACGCTTTTGCTGGCTCTCGGCCTGTTGGAAGAGACGGGCATTCTCAATGGCCACCGCTGCATGCCGGGCGAGAACCTCCACCAGCCGCGCATCTTCACTGGTGAACTCGCTGTCATGCCGCTTCTCGGTTAGATAAAGGCTTCCCAATACCCGGCCATGCGCCACGATTGGCACACCGAGGAAGCTCTTCATCGGCGGGTGATGCTCGGGGAAGCCCACCGAAGACGGGTGGGCCGCCAGATCGGGCAGCCGGATCATCTTCGGATCAGAGATGAGCAGACCAAGCACCCCGCGCCCGCGCGGCGGATGTCCGATAGCGGTCTCATCTTCCATGGACATCCCGGATGTGATGAAGGCAATCATCTCGCCGGCATCGTCTGGTACCCCGAGCGCGGCATAGCGGGCATCGGCTACATCCCGCGCCAGATCGACGATCCTCCGCAATACCGCTTCCAGATCAAGTTCACTGTTGATAGCGACAACAGCATTCCCGATCATCTCCAGTTGGGCGGTTAGGCCGGCCCGCACCAGTTGGCTCTCAACATGCTCGCCCAGCCCGGCAGAAACTTCCTGCAGGGCATTGCCCAACTGCTGCTCGGCCTCTGACGAAAGCAGGGGCAGGTCACAGGAAGTGGCAGGATCGCTCCGGTAAGGGCCGGCAACAATCACACTGGTGAGCAACAGGTGATAGCGGCAAAGCAGATAGCGCCCGCCATCCTTGTCGATCGGGGTCGGGATGCCAACGTCCAGCACAATGGGCATTCCGTCCAGCGCGGGGCAGTCGTTTAGCTCAACAACCGGCAGACCGGTTGCGATGGACAGACCTCGCAAGATCGAGCTGATTGCCGCCAGATCCACCGGTCAGGATCCTTCCGGCGATTCCAGGCGATAGCCCATGCCGGAGAAGGTGGTGATCAGCGCCGGTTCCTCGCCACGATCATCCAGCTTGGCACGCAGTCTGCTGATCCAGGTTCTCAAATAGTAGGTTTCATCGCGGAACTCAGGACCCCAGATTCGCGAGAGCAGTTCCGTGTGCAACATCACCCGGCCGGCATTACTGGCCAGCAGGTGCAGCAATTCCCACTCGGTCCGGCTGAGGCGGACATCCTTGCCATGCACGATCACCGCACGGCGGGCAAGGTCGATCGTGACATGTTCGTATTCCAGCACCTCATTGTGAGGAGTCACCGTTCCGCCGGCGCGCCGGAGAATGGCAGCAACCCGCGCTGAAAGCTCGTCCGGATTGAATGGCTTCGTGACATAATCATCAGCACCCAAATCCAACCCCGAGATCTTGTCCTGCGGTCCGGAACGGGCAGTGAGCAGAATGATCGGAACAGTCGAGGACTCGCGGATGCGTCGCATCGCTTCGAGTCCATCCATCACCGGCATCATGACATCCAGAATGACCACATCCGGTTGGTGCTCCTCGAACAGATCGACCGCTTCCTGGCCGTTTGTGGCAGCAACCACGCCATAGCCATCCGACTGCAGCTTGGTTCGCACCAGCCGAAGAATCGGGGCGTCATCATCAGCAATGAGAATGAGATGCTTTTTCACGGACGTCTTCTCTCCATCTCCACCAGTTCCCGGCCACCAGGTTCTCTTATATGGCATATCACGAAACGCCGGATCGGGACAGGGAAAGTCAGATCTGAATGCATTCCGACAAGATGAATGCGACCAATTGACCGAACACACGAAGAAGCCCCGGCGCAATCACCGGGGCTTCGAGGGCTATGAGTAGCAGGTGTGGGC
>CAZRNC010000410.1:0-3091 GCA_964601285.1 uncultured Thermomicrobiales bacterium
CCCGCGGCAGGTAGTCGAGTTTGTCGACATCCAGCGGGCCACTCAGGAGTCCTCGAAGCAACCGGTCGGTTGGAGTTGCCGGCTCGCCACGCCCACCAACCAACCAGGCGACCCGATCTGGCTCGACGTGCCAGTCGCGGACGAGGATGCCGGCGATCTCGTCGCTGGTAATGATCGACCGACCCACTTCCTCATGGTCACGGATCGGCGGACCGAGTTCCTCGATGGCGTGACTGAACGGATAGTGACCAATATCGTGGAGCAGTGCAGCAGCAATCGCGGTGCGTGCTGATTCGTCGCCGATCTCCGGGTATCGCGCGGTCAGCTCGGTCAGCGCGAGTGTCATGAGGTGCATGACACCGAGTGAGTGGTCGAAGCGGGTATGGCGCGCGCCCGGCCAGATGCGGGAGACGAACCCGAGCTGCTGGATACCTTCAAGTCGCTGGAATGCCGAGGTCGAGACGATCTTTGCGGCCTCTGCAGAGAGTGGCATGAGGTCGTAGATGCTGTCCCGAATCGTGGTTTCCGGTGTCAGTCCAAATTGCATGAATCCGGTCATTGAGGAAGTGTACATGGCCGCTGCCGGGGAATAGTGGCACTGCACTATACTCATATCCAGCGTGGTTGGCGTGCCGTCTTGTATGTGAGTTTGAACGTGGAGAGCATCCGTGTCGGTGTTGAGTTCGATGATGTACCGGATGGCCGATAGCGAGCGGGCAAACCGCTTCTTTCATGGACCGTTCACCCGTCCGCTGGTCGACCGCTTTGTCGCCGGCGAGACGCTCGATGCCGCAATAGCTGAAACCCGTGCGCTGAATTCCAACCGGATCGAAACGACGCTGGATTTGCTTGGCGAGAACGTCGAGGACCCGGAGAAGGCGGCGTTCTATACCAATGCACAAATCGAACTCTTCCAGAGGATCGAGCAGGAGCATGTCCGGAGCAACATCTCGTTGAAATTGACGATGCTCGGGATGGACGTTTCTGATGAGCTGGCGAAGGAGAACATCCACCGTATTGTTGAGGAAGCGTCTCGCCTGAATACCTTCGTCCGGATTGATATGGAAGGTTCGCCCTACACCGACAGGACGCTGAAGGTTTTCCGGTCGGTCCACGACCGCTTCCCCGAATCGGTTGGCATTGTCTTGCAATCCTGTCTCTACCGGACAGACGCGGACATCGAGGAGATGATCGAACGCCAGGCACGGGTGCGAATCGTCAAGGGTGCCTATGAGGAACCGGAAACGATCGCCTATCCGCGCAAGGATGAGGTTGACACTGCTTTCCGCCGGCACATTTCCCGGCTGCTGGATGCCGGAACCTATCCGGCAATTGCCACCCAGGATGCGGCGATGGTCGAGCATACGAAGATGCACGCTCGCGATCATGGTATTCGGGCCAGCAGGTTCGAATTCCAGTTGCTCTATGGCGTTGCCCGTTCGATGCAGATACAACTGGCTGAGGAGCGCTACAATGTGCGGATCTACGTGCCGTTTGGTGAGGAGTGGTTCCCCTACTTTACTCGCCGGCTGGCCGAGCGTCCGGCAAATCTGTTCTTCTTCGCACGCACCCTGGTGAGGCGGTAGGTACGCGGCCAATGTCTTATGCCCCTGTCCAACTCGACGATATTGCAGCGATTCTCCAGCCGTCGTTTGGCCTACCTGGATTTCGGCCCGGACAGTCTGAGGCGATAGAGACGATACTTGATGGCAATGACCTGTTGGCAGTAATGCCGACTGGTGCCGGAAAGAGTCTCTGCTTCCAGGCACCGGCCGTTGCCCATCCCGGTCTGACGCTGGTGGTGTCGCCGTTGATCGCGCTGATGAAGGACCAGGTGGATGGCCTGCGGCTGCGAGGCATCCGGGCCGGCTATCTTGCAAGTGGACAATCGACCGACGAGCGCCGGGAGACACTCCGAGCAATAAGTCAGGGCGACCTGGACCTGTTGTATGTCTCGCCGGAACGGCTGCGAGATCAGTCGTTCATTCAACGGTTGGCTCGTGCCGGGGTCTGGCTGGTTGCAGTGGACGAGGCACACTGTATCTCCACTTGGGGATCGGACTTTCGGCCGGACTATTTGCGGATTCCCGAAGCAATCCAGCGCCTGCCGGAGCGTCCGGTCATTGCGGCATTTACAGCGACGGCCACCCGGCAGGTTCGCGACGATATTGTCGATCGGCTTGGGTTGGAGAACCCCGGACGGGTGTTGGCCGGATTCGATCGACCGAACCTGCGGTTCGAGGTGAAGTTCTGTTCTCGTCCGAGCGTTCGTCTGGATGAGCTGGTACGGCAAGTTCAACGGCGCAAGGGCACCGGGATTGTCTATTCTGGAACTCGTAAAGCGACCGAGGAGCAGGCTGCCTACCTTCAGGAGCATGGCCGGAGCGCCCTGCCCTACCATGCCGGTCTTTCCAGTGAACAACGCACACGGGCGCAGGAAGCCTTTATGTCGGGTGACATTGAAGTGATCTGTGCAACCAACGCTTTCGGGCTGGGCATTGACAAGCCCGACGTGCGTTTTGTCATTCATACGACCTTGCCGCCGTCTCCGGATGCCTACTACCAGGAAGCAGGCCGGGCCGGGCGCGATGGGCTGCCGTCGGATGCGTTGATGCTTTACCTCTCCAGTGATCGTGGACTGCAAGAGTGGCTGATCGCTGCCGACTTGCCAAATCCGGGTGTGTTGAGTCATATCCATCGCTACGTCGTAGGGGCCGAAGGATGGATCGATGTTGACGCACTGACGAATCAAAAGCTCTCGGGAACAACGGTCAGGGTGGCGCTGCAGATGCTTGCAGAAGCGGGTGCGATACATGTCGGTGAGCGGGTCGGGTCGGAAATTGCCGTGCGTGCCCTGACAGCGACGCTTGAGCAGGAACACCACGCTGGAATCGCCCGTGCAACCGCCCGTCAGCGACAGTGGCGGGTTGAGCAGCTTGACGCAGTTGAATCGTTTGTGATGACCGACGAGTGCCGGCGAGCCTGGTTGCTGGATTACTTTGGCGATCCGGATGCTGAGCCGCGGGGTGATGCGGCTTGTTGTGACCGCTGTGCGCGTCCGGATTCGGTTTCAGCCGGGCTTGCAGCCAGG
>CAZRNC010000411.1:0-3086 GCA_964601285.1 uncultured Thermomicrobiales bacterium
GCCTCGCGAATGGCATCGAAGTAAGGCTGCTGCCACTCCTCAACGACGCCATAGGCGTCCTCGCGGACTGCCGGCCAGGCAAGCTCGCGAGTGAGCGTTTCCTGGACTTCGCGCGACATCAGGTAGCGGGCGAAGACCAGAGCTGCTTCGCGGTTCGGTGAGCCGTTGGGGATCGCCGAAACCTCGCCGCCAAGCACGGCAATCGGTCCGGATGGACCTGACCAGTTGGCGTAGGCGTGGATATCGTCCCGGCCGGCTTCCTCAACGATGACGTTGACACCGAAGGGCCAGTTGCGGCCGAGATAGATGCTGTCATTCGCCATGTAGGTATTCATCGTGTCGAACTTGGCGGTCGGTGTTTGCGGGCTTAGATAGGGGCTGAGTTCCTGCAGGAAGGTGAAGGCTTCGATAGCCTCCGGTCCGTTGATCTCCAATGGGTCGCCGCCAGCCTGCCAGATGAATTCGGTGACGGTCACGCCAACCGGTCCGCCGCCATCTTCGGCCGAGCCTTGCAGGGCGATCCGGCCAACACCTTCCGCCTCCTGGAATGTGCGGCCCACTTCGAGCAACTCTTCCCAGGTGGTCGGTGGCTCGAGTCCGGCATCTTCGAATGCGCCAGTGTTCCAGTAGTTGATCTGGACGTTTGGCCGGTAGGGCAGGAAATAGAGCGTCTCGTCGAATCGCAGCACTGGCAGCAACGCTTCGATTGTCTCCTCGGGAATGAGATCTTCAAAGTCGGAGAGGTCTTCGATCAACTCGTTGGCGACCAGTGGCGCCAGGCTGTTGTTGTCGATGGCGATCAGGTCGATCTCGACCTGGCCGGCTTGCACCTGCGCTTCGAGTTGGCGGATAACGTCGGCTGCCTCGATCTGCAGGAAGTCGACGGTGATGCCGGTCTTCTCTTCGAAGTCTGGCAACAGGGTGCTATCGAAGACAGCTCGCTCTGCCTCGGCAAGGGATGTCGACCAGCGGATCGTGGTTCCTTCGAAGTCCCGGGTCCACTCTTCGTCCTCACCCTCGCCGGTGCCGGTGGTTGCGGTTCCGTCCGCTTCACCGGTTGGCGTGCCGTCATCGGTCTCTGCAGTGGGCGAGCCGTCGCCGGTCTCTGAAGTTTCTGTTTCTTCGGCCGCAGTTGGTGAACCGTCATCCTCACCCTCCTCAGTAGCTTCCTCGGTGGGTTCGTCGGTTGATTCGGTGGCCTCAGGGGTTGTATCGTCGCCGGTTTCGGTTGTTGGTTCGGCTGCCATGGTTGCAGTTGGATCGTCATCGTCGTCGCCACAGGCCGCCAGCAGGGCTGCGATGGCCGGCAGCGAGAATCCGAACGCGACAGCTCTCCGGAGCACGACCCGCCGGCTGAGTACGCCGGCAGCGGCTTCCTTGTACAGCTCTTCATACTTTCTGGATGTCATGTTTCCTCCTCGCGAATCGTGTTGTTGCGTTAGGCGTGGCTGCGTTGCCACGCTGCGAACCTGCATCCGGTGGAATCGTGGACTTCAGGGAACGCAGGCGAACGTCTCGATTCGAATACTCACCTCCTTTCTGTGTGCCTTCGCATCATCCCTTGATTGCGCCACTCAGATACCCGGTGCGGATATAGCGCTGCAGGAATAGCGTGATGACAAAGACCGGGATCGTCAGAATGACCGAGAAGGTGGCGACATCGAAGAACCCTCCCCGGGTGGCGTAGTAGTAGGTGACTCTAGGCAGTGTGAATTCCGATGGCAGGAGATAGATTGCCCAGAGCAGATCGTTCCAGGAGTCGAGCCAGGCGAAGATGCCGGCAACGATGATGCCCGGCAGTGCCAGCGGGAAGACGATCCGTACCATCGTGCCAATCCGCCCCGCGCCGTCAACCTGAGACGCTTCTTCCAGATCGACCGGTATGGCGCTAAACGTTGCGACGAGAATCCAGGCGACGAACGGCAGGTTGCGGATCATGTGCGCCAGAATCAGTCCGATTTCGGAGTCGCTCAGTCCCCAGCTGTAGAACTGCGCGGCAATTGGTGTTGCAATCGTCACTTCCGGGAACATCCGGGTGAAGAGCAACGCCAGGACAATTCCGTAGCGCCAGCCGCGCGGTAGCCGGGAGATGGCATAGGCAGCAGGCGAGGCGATGATGATGCAGGCCAGAGCGGTGCCGGTCGCGACGATCAGACTCATCTGGAGCGGTGGCAGGATGCGGTCCGCATCGAGCAGCCGGTCCCAGTGTTCCCAGGTGATGTTGCGGATCAACAGCGGTGGATGGCGAGTCAGGACATCTTCCGAGATGCTGACCGAGACCTTGAACAGGATGTAAAGCGGGAACACAAACCAGGCGATGAAGAACAGCGCCAGTGCCAGGAAGAGCAATCCAACCCCGGCTGATCTGATCCGTTCTGTCGTCGTGATGTCTTGCATCTAGATATCCTCCTGTCGCCGTTCGACAATCAGGAAATAGATGACGATGAAGATGACGATCATGCCCAGGAGAATCGTTGCTGCTGCCGATGCCCGGTGGAGATTGCCGCCGAAGTATTCGAAGTACACGAAGCTGGACATCACCGGAACCTGGTTGCCAGCCAGGACAATTGCGATATCGAAGATCCGGAAGGCATCAATGGCCCGCAAAATGACCGCCATGGTGATCGCCGGCATCAGGAGTGGCAGGGTGTGATCGCGGAACTTGCGCCAGCCGCTGGCTCCATCGACATCAGCCGCCTCGTAGATGTCTCGTGGAATCGCTTCGAGTCCGGCCAGCAGGATCAGGATGACCAGCGGGGTTGTCTTCCAGGTGTCGGCCAGGGCGATGGCGAACATGCCGCGCCAGCCGGATTGCGTCCAGTAGATCTGCTGCTCGATAATGCCGAGGCGCAAAAGGATTTCGTTGAGATAGCCTTGCAGCCCAAAGATGTAGATCATTGCAGCGCCGGCAACCAGGGTTGGTACCCCAAGCGGGATCAGCACCATGCTGCGGAAGAATCCGCGTCCACGGAATGCTCGGGTGAGCATCAACGCGATGATCAGACCGAAGATCAGTTCCAGCGTCACGCCAATAACGGTGATGCCGATGGTGTTGCGGACGGCTGCGCTAAACCCGGGCCGGTCGG
>CAZRNC010000412.1:0-3080 GCA_964601285.1 uncultured Thermomicrobiales bacterium
ATTGTCACCCAAAGCAAACGGGCGCAACAAGCTGCGCCCGTTCGAGGTCATTCGACATTCGGAGAAGAATTACTCTTCCAGCGTGCTCAGGTCACCGGTGTCCAGCCCAAGCTCCTGGGCCTTGAGCAGCCGGCGCATGATCTTACCGGAGCGGGTCTTCGGCAGTGATGGCGAGAACTCGATCTCGTCCGGAACTGCAATGGGCCCAACATTGTTGCGGACATGCAGTCGAAGGTCTGCAATCAGTTGCTCGCTGCCCTCGTAGCCGCTCTTGAGCGTTACGAATGCCTTGATCGACTCACCCTTGATCTCATCCGGCTTACCGATGACTGCTGCCTCGGCAACCGTCTCGTGGCTGACAAGTGCGCTCTCAATCTCGCTGGAGCCAAGCCGGTAACCCGATTTCTTGATTACATCGTCGACACGGCCCTGGATCCAGAAGTAGCCATCTTCGTCGCGATGAGCAGCATCTCCAGCGAAGTAGACGCCATCGATGGTGTTCCAGTAGCTGGCATAGCGCTCGTGGTCGCCAAAGATGGTTCGCATCATCGCCGGCCACGGCTTGCGGATGACCAGGTATCCGCCTTCATTCGCGCCAACCTCGTTGCCATCGCTGTCAACAACGGCGGCATCAATGCCCGGGAACGCCTTGGTTGCAGAACCCGGCTTGAGCGGTGTAATCGGAGTTGGTGTGATCATCTGCATGCCGGTTTCGGTCTGCCACCAGGTATCAACGATCGGCTGATGTCCGCCGGCAATCTTGCGATACCACATCCAGGCTTCCGGATTGATCGGCTCGCCAACCGACCCGAGAATCCGCAGGCTGGAGAGATCGGACGCTCCCGGCCAGCCATCACCCAGACGCATCAGCGCCCGGATAGCCGTCGGTGCGGTGTAGAGGGTATTGACGCCATACTTTTCGATCGTCCGCCAAATACGTCCCGGATCAGGATAATCCGGCGCGCCCTCATAGAAGACGCTGGTTGCTCCTGCCAGCAGCGGACCGTAGACGATGTAGGAGTGACCGGTCACCCAACCAGGGTCAGCAGTGCACCAGTACACATCGCCAGGCTTGTAGTCGAAGACGAACCTGCTGGTAGCTGCCATCCCAACCTGATACCCGCCGTGAGCATGGATGATGCCCTTCGGCTTGCCGGTCGAGCCAGACGTGTAGAGCATGTAGAGCCAGTCTTCGGCATCCATCACCTCGCACTCGGAGGTCGAGTCTGCCAGGTCCATCAAATCGTGGTACCAGACGTCGCGGCCACGGTGCCAGGCGATATCGTTGCCAGCCCGCTGGACAGTAATCACCCGCTTCACCGACGGACATTCGCGAACAGCCGCATCGACGATGCTCTTGAGCGGCACTACCTTGCCACGGAACAGGAATCCGTCGGCGGTAATAACGGCCTTTGCCTCTGCATCTCGTGCCCGGTCTCGCAGCGCCTGGGCCGAGAGTCCGGAATAGACAACTGAGTGCACTGCACCAATCCGGGCAATCGCCAGCATCGCGACCCATTGCTCCGGGATTCGCGGCAGATAGATCACTACCCGGTCACCGCGCCCGATGCCTTGTGATTTCAGCGCATTGGCAAACTTCGATACTTCGTAATAGAGGTCACTGTAGGAGACAGTTCGGGTGGCACCATCCTCGCCCTCCCAGTAGAAGGCGACGCGGTTACGCACCGGGGTGCTCATATGGCGATCAAGGGCGTTGTAGCAAATGTTGGTCTTGCCGCCGATGAACCACTTTGCGTCCGGTGGATTCCATTCTAGCGTTTGCGTCGGCTCTTCGAACCAGTGCAAGCTCGTTGCCATATCGGCCCAGAACTCTTCAATATTCTCGACCGACCATGCGTGGAACTCGTCGTAAGAATCGAAGCCCTTCTCCCGCATATAGGCAGTGATATTGGCGTTCTCGACCATTTCCGCGCTGGGTTCGAATACGCGGTCCTCACTGAGCACCCTGCTGGTTGTTTCCCACTCGAGTTGTGGCGCTCGTGTTGAGCTCATGTCTCCTCCTTGTATCGTTCGTGGTCTCGCTTCCGCATTCTAGCACCAGTCCGGAATATCCCTTGACGTTCTGGGAAACGCCGGGTATCCTAATCCCTAGCTCACGACTCGGAATTGAGCCGGTCAGGGCACAGAGAGATTCTAGATTGCCTCAGAGACGCTGACAATCGAGACACAGAGGGGATGCAGCCTGATGATCTTTACCAACGACGAATGGGCAAACCGCTGGCTTGGAGGATTTTGCACTCTGGGTGTAGAAGGACTCCAACCAATCCGTGAAGAAGAGTATCCGTCCCATTCACCAATGCGAACTGCGCTGCAACTACCTGCTGACACCCCGACAACCGAAGCAACCATCGATCAGGCACTCCAGGCGTGGGCAGACTATCTCGGTGTAGATAACAAGCTCCTGCTGGTAGCCAATCCGGATCGGGCACGCATCCTGCTAATGCAGGCATGGGGCATCTCCGAAGGAGAACCGGTCGGCATTCCGGCAAACACCCGACGCTCGCTCTCCGAATCGGTCAAACGTGCCAAGGGCAAGCCACTCTACATCGAACTCGATCAGGATCTCGGCTTCGTTGCTGAAACTGCCGGCCTCGAGAACGTTCGACTGCACTGGACCCAGCCTGTTGGTGGGATGGCTCCAGCCTCTGCGCTGCCGGGCAAAACGCTCTTCGTAGATTACACAACAACTCTTGCGGCACCGGACATCCAGGAAGTTCCCGGCCTTGCCACCGTCTGGGGGCTGCATCTGAACGAATACGCCCGCGAATCCGGGGCACTCATCGCGTTCAACGACAACGATCTGTATGAGAAGGTCTCCACCCTGCTGACCGAGGATGATCTGCCGGATGCCGGCAAGGTGATTGCCCAGTCTGTGCGGCTTAGTGGTCCGGAAGGTATCGGCGCCCGGCAGCGTGAAAGACTTGCTGCGGGAATCGAAGGGTTGGAAGCATCGGGTGGTCTGCCCCAGGCCAACCTACAAAGCTCGCCAGCTCTTGCATTCGGTCTGGCAGTCAGAATTCCGGAAGAAGCTGACGTCCCGACATTTGTTTCGTATGTCC
>CAZRNC010000413.1:0-3078 GCA_964601285.1 uncultured Thermomicrobiales bacterium
CGGCCCTCTTACAACTCTATCCGCGCGTAGGCGTGGTCGAAGGTGGGATCGTCACGGCGGAAGGCGTCGGGATTGGTGCCCTTGAGCCGGGCCGTTTCGAGGGCGAGCCACTGTAGGGGTACGCAGCTGAGCAACGGTGCAATCACTTCGGGAACCCGCGGGAGCGGTGTGTGCCAGGTTGCGATGTCCGGACTGCCACCGATCTTCCAGCGATGGAGTCCGATTCCTGCCGCCAGATTGGCGAATTCGGCGTGGCGCTCATCGGCTGCGCCTTGTGCTGCAAGGTGGATGACCAGGTCATCCGGTTCCAGACCGAGCAGGCCGCCCTGGATGACCTCTTCAAGATGCATGCCGGTTACCGGCAGGTGTGCTGCAAGCCTCGCCAGAAGCGCTCCCAGGTCTGCTATCGGTGCCAATCCCCCAACGCCGGTGATGATCGTTCGCCGTGTCCTGCCCAACACCATTTCGGCCACCTGAAGGGCAGTCTGACGGGCCGGTAGCATTGATCGCAAGGACTCGGGAACCGCCGGGACGGCAGAGGCCAGGCTGGAGTCCGGTTCGATACGCGCGGCAATCGCGGCAATGACAGCCAGTGCACTGGTTGTCATTGCCGCCGGCACGGGGCTTTCCTCTGGCGGAGTTGTGCCGATCACCACATCAGCGTCGGTCAACGGGCTTTCGGTTGAGGTCAGGACAACGGTCTTGAGTCCGGACTGCACTGCCCGGTTCAGCGATTCTATTGCGTAGCGTGATGTGCCAGTGTGCGAGATCACGATCACCACGTCACCAGGTTCGAAGCCGCTCGGGAAGAGGGCAAGATCGAATGCGTTGGCTGAAAAGGCATTGATGCCGATCGACCGCAGCAGGTGCTCACCAGCGCGGGCGACGTGGAGATCGGTACCGATGCCGGTGAGACGCACGCGACGAGCGCCGGAGACGATGGCAGTAGCCGCCCGGAGCTTCTCGATATTGGTGGTTATCGCGGCGCTTGCTGCTTCCGGTTGACCGGAAATGGAACGCTCAAATGCGGAAACAGTCGTGCGCCGGGCGGTCTCGCCACCCGGAGATGACGTCATACCGCTCACGGCGCACTCCTTCCTGTGGATACGTTTTCAGGAATTACCAGATACCCAGTTCATCCCTGGCATCTTCAGACATCATGTCCGGTGACCAGGGTGGAGACCAGACGATCCGGACTCCTACATCTCCTGCGCCATCGATCGCGCCAACTGCGCGCTGGATATCTCCGATGATCACCGGCCCGAGCGGGCAGCCCATCGAGGTGAGTGTCATGATGACCTCGACGTTGTTGGTGTCATCTATGTTCGCGTCGAAGACCAGTCCGAGGTCGACGATGTTCACGCCGATCTCCGGGTCATAGACTTCTTTCATGGCTTCGAACACGACGTCCTTGGTTACGGTTGCTGACATGGGCCAACTCCTTTGCAATATGGATCTGATTGTATCGCCGGGCGGCAATCTCTGCCGCGCTTCGATGCTGTTCGACCTATCTCATTGTAGTAGAGGCGCAATGCATTGCGCCTGCGGGAATGCGGCAAACTACCTGGCCGGCCCGACCTGGATTTCGTCGCCGACGACCTGCAGTTCGTAGGTTTGCAATGGCACCACTGCCGGGAATGCCTCGACTTCGCCGGTGCGGACGTTGAACGCCGCGCCGTGCAGCGGACACTCCACAATGTCGTCGTAGAGCACACCCTCGCTGAGCGATGCTTCCTCGTGGGTGCAGGTGTCGTCGGTGGCGAAGAACTCGCCATCAACGTTGTAGATTGCCACCCGCTTGCGGCCCACACGCACCATCATCATCTCGCCGGGCGCTAGGTCACCGGTGTTGGCAACCGTCTTGAACTCACTCACGTCTGCGATACCTCTTTACGTAAAAGGAACTTCCACAACGGGTTCCTGCTGCTGTTTGTATTGATCGAGCGCACCTTTCAGCACATGGAGTCCGAGCAGCGCACACTTCACCCGGGCCGGGCTGATCGGGATGCCTAGCTCATCCAGCAGCTCTTCTTTATCAAACGCCATGATCTCCTCGATTGTTTCACCTTTGACCAAATCGGTCAGGATCGACGCCGAGGCCTGGGAAATGGCGCAGCCTCGTCCGCTGAACGCCACTTCGCTAAGTGTGTCCTCGCTTATCCGCACATCAATCCGGATGCGGTCGCCGCAGAGCGGGTTGGTGTCCTCGAAGCTCGCATCATTCGGGTCGAGTTCACCCTGATTGTGCGGGTTGCGATAGTGATCGAGTATCTGTTCGCGGTAGAGGTCTGACATGTTTTGCTCCGCTAGCCGAAGATCGTCCGGACGTATCGAAGACCGTCGATCAGACGGTCCACGTCCTCGGTTGTATTGTAAAGATAGAAGCTGGCCCGTACAGATGCCGTCAAACCATAGCGATCGTGCAATGGCTGGGTGCAGTGGTGACCGGCCCGGACTGCGATGTTGTGTTCGTCGAGCAAACTGGCGACATCGTGGGGGTGGGCATTCGCCAGATTGAACGAGATGACCCCGGCACGGTCGGCGGACGGTGGCCCGTAGATCGTCAGGTCCGGTAACTCGACCAGCTGGCCATAGGCGTACTCGGTGAGGGCGTGCTCATGGGCGAGTACAGCGCTCATGCCGACATCTGACAGGAAGTTGCATGCCGCGCCAAGTCCAACGGCGTCGGCAACGCTGGGAGTGCCGGCTTCGAACTTCGCCGGTAGTTCGGCCCAGGTTGATTTGTGCAGACCCACTGTCCGGATCATCGAGCCACCACCGAGGAACGGCGGCATTGCCTCGAGAATCTCGCGCTTGCCGTGCAACACGCCGGAACCCATTGGCCCACACATTTTGTGGCCGGAGAGCGCATAGAAGTCTGCCCCCAGCTTGTCGAGCTCCAGCGGAATGTGCGGTGCGCCCTGGGCGCCGTCGATCAGCACCAACGCACCGGCCTGGTGCGCCTTTGCGATGATCGTCTCAACCGGATTGATCGTTCCGAGCATATTGGAGACGTGGCAGAGAGCGACCAGTTTGACTCTGCCAGTGGCCAGGTGAGCGTCCAGATCGTCCAGAATG
>CAZRNC010000414.1:0-3075 GCA_964601285.1 uncultured Thermomicrobiales bacterium
ATGCTTGCCAGTTCCGAATTCACGGATGTCGTGGACGTTGATCTCGACTGCGCCGGCTGCGATCGCACGTTTGATGATTGACTCGCTGAAGGGCCCCTGCAGGATGCCGGGGAAGATCGTGAAGATATCAATCCTCATACAACGCCCCCGTTGCTGAGTTGCAGGACGACACCCTCAACACCGTGCAGGCTGGACACAACAGCACCCGCCTCGGATTTCTCCTTTTGGCTGCCATCCTCGTCCAGCAGAACGGTTCGCATCCCGAGTTTTGCCGGCGTCGCGACATCAAACCGTTCCGAGTCGCCAATGTGGACCGAACGCTCCGGTGCTGCTTTCAGACGCTCAAGCGTGAATTCGTAGATTTCGGTTCGCGACTTGTAGTAGCCGCAGGATGCTGACGTAACGACCGTCGTAAAGCGGTCGAGAATTCCGAACTTCTGTAGCGACCACTCAAGAAATGGATGATAGGCAGCACTCGACACAACCCCGAGGCGAACGCCCTGTTCATGAAATGCAACCACAGACTCAACGACACCGTCTATCGGCGTTGATCCTGGAAGTGTGTCGAGCATAATCGCCTGGACGCCGGTGTGGATCAACTCCGGCGGCAGGACGACGCCAAACTCCCGCACGACCAGGTCAACACAAGTCTCGGCGTCTTTCTCCAGACCAGTGTCCATGATCTCCAGTCGGATCTTGCGGTATTGGTTTTTGGCTTCGACGAAGTCGATCTGTACTGGTGGGTGACCAGGTTCCTCGTTCAGCCAGATCAGGAACGCCGGCACAAGATCGCGCACTTCAAGGTCAAACCAGTGATCGCACCGGGCGATGGTATTGTGAAAATCGAACGTTACCGCTTCAGGAAGTGACCCCACAGACAAACTCCACCCGCAATCAAACGCACTCTGACTGACGATGATACAGCGATTTGCCTACAATCAGCGCAGTCCGGGCACTGCCCGTGACATGTTGCCGCCATTCTGGATGGAGAGATAATGTCGGGCAGGTCGGTACAGAAGGTTGTCGTCACTGGTGGAGCAGGGTTTATCGGGAGCACATTCGCCCGGCTCCTGCTTGAACGTGGCTACGAACAGGTACGGGTTTTCGACAAGCTCACTTACGCCGGCAATCCGGAAAACATCCGCGATCTCGAATCCGATCCGCGATTTTCGTTTCACCATGGCGATATCTGCGACCGGGATCAGGTTGAGAGCGCCATCCAGGGTTTCGATGCCATCGTCAATTTCGCCGCGGAGACGCACGTCGACCGTTCACTGCTCGATCCCGGCGCGTTCATCCAGACCGATGTCTATGGCGTCTTCGTTCTGCTTGAGGCTGTCCGCGAACATGGCTTGCAACGGTTCGTGCATGTGAGTACCGACGAGGTTTACGGCCAGGTGAGCGAAGGTTCGTGGGTAGAGACCGACCCGTTGGCTCCGCGCAACCCGTATTCTGCCAGCAAGGCAGGTGGTGAGATGATGGTTGGCGCGTATGTGGCCACCCACAACCTGCCGGCAATCATCACCCGTGGGTCTAACACCTACGGTCCATACCAGTATCCGGAGAAGCTCCTGCCGCTTGCGGCAACCAATGTCCTGGAAGGTTTGCCGATTCCGGTCTACGGCGACGGAATGCAGGTTCGCGACTGGTTGCATGCCCGCGACCATGCTTCCGGGGTAGAGCTTGTGCTGCGCGACGGTGCTGATGGCGAGGTCTACAACATCGCCGGCGGCAACGAACGCCACAACATTGAGATCGCACGGACGATCCTCGACGAACTCGATGCGCCGGCCGAGATGATCCAGCATGTCACCGACCGCAAAGGGCACGATCGGCGCTATTCCATGGATTGCGCCAAGCTCGAACGCCTTGGCTGGAAACCGGAGATCGAGTTCGAAACCGGAATTCGTGAGACGATTCGCTGGTACCGGGAGAATCCGGATTGGTGGAAACCACTCAAGTCTGGCGAGTTCGATGAGTATTACCGGAAGAATTACGCCAGCCGGGAGGTAGTCGAGTCGTGAGTGCTATCTCGATCGAAATTGCAGTAGCCAAGACGCATAAGTACGCATCGCGTGACAGCGGAGACACTGTCGAGATTGCCGAGCGGCCGACCGGTGGGATGTCGGCGATTGTCGTCGACGGTCAGGGTTCCGGCCATGCGGCGAAGTCTCTGAGCATGATGGTCTCCAGCAAGGCGGTTTCGCTCCTGAAAGAAGGAGTCCGTGATGGCGCCGTTGCCAGAGGTACGCATGATTTCCTGCACGCTTTCCGTCATGGCAAAGTCTCGGCGACATTGGACATCGTATCGGTCGATCTGGCGAGTTCCACGGTTGTCGTTACGCGCAACAGCAGTGTCCCCTATTACATCGTTGGCGACGAAACCGGACTGCGGTCATGCTCCAGCGTCAGCGCACCAATCGGACTCTACCGGCACACTCGCCCTGCGGTTGACCAGTTCGCGATAACTCCTGGGCTGAAGGTCATCGTGTTCACCGATGGCATCACTTCCGCCGGAACCCGGCAAGCCAAGCCGTTTGATCCATTCGAGTATGCCGCCGAGAACCTTTCCGATGTTGACGATGTACAAGAGATAGCGGACAAGCTGTTGGAAGCAGCGTTGCATGCTGATAGCGGCCGGCCATATGACGACATGGCTGTCGTCGCGCTGGCGTTCAACCCGATTGAGACCTACATGCCGATCCGCCGGCAGTATGTCAGTATCCCGGTGCCTGGTTAAGCGATGGCTAATACGAGGATCGCAGTTGTGGGGCATTGCGCCTCTGGCAAATCCTCGGTCGTAGCCGGTTTGCGTGCGCAGGGTCTTGATGCGTACGCTGTCGCCCAGGAACACTCTGAAGTCCAATACCTCTGGAAGCATCTGGAACCGGATCAACTCCTCTTTCTCGATGTCAGTCTCGATATGGTCCGCCAGCGACGGGCCAAGCCTCGATGGCCGGAATGGATCTATGCCACCCAGCAACGGCGTCTTGCTGATGCCCGCGAGAACGCAGACCTGATTGTCGATACAGATGCCCTGACGGTTGAAGAAGTCGTTCGTCAGGCAGTCTCGTC
>CAZRNC010000415.1:0-3052 GCA_964601285.1 uncultured Thermomicrobiales bacterium
GTATGCGTTGGCGGACGTTTGCAGCGTACACAGTGTCATCCCTTCGTCCTTTGCGGTGAGGAACCGTTCATGTCTCAGACGATAGGGGAGTTCAGATTTGGCAACATCGTGCGGAATACGGGAATGTGAAACGGCGCAATCCGGGCGCTATCTACGTATTCTTGCGGATAATTGCTTTTCGTTACGTAGACCGAAAGCCAGAATTACTGCACATGGTTTCATCGTGGAGGCACAGGGAATTCGCCAGTACCAACTCATTCCTGTTTTGGCTTGTACCTGCCAGTTTATCCGTCATCCTGAGCTTGTCGAAGGATTTCGATCCATGAGGCTTGCCCTCACGTGGAAAGTTGCGAGGCTCGAGATCCCTCGACTTCGCTCGGGATGACAATCTAAACGCCGTTCTTCCCTGCGTACGTTCGATGATTCTGAATTCAGTGCGCACCTTCGTCTATGAACTTTCTTTCGCGCACACCGCGCTAGAACGTGAACGACAGGCCCCGGAGCGGATGGGCATCCACACCTTTGCCGAGAACAAGCACCCGGAAGCGGCCAAGTCCGCGAGGGTCGATCAAGTGCATCAATGCATGCCGGGCAGTGATGTAACTCTGGGCGTCAACCGTGCCCTGCATTTCAAGCAGCACCTGTTCGATACCCAGCCCGGCCAGGAAGAGCTGTTGGGTGGTTAGTCCCAGTTCGATCATTCCGCCGGTTTGGGCAGCCTGGCTGATGGCGGTGAAATTCACGTGCGCCGTCAGATCCTGATTGCCAATCAGCCGGTAAGGATCGTCGGTGACATCGTGCTGGCTGTACGCCCGCAGGGTCCCATCAAACCGCTCGGGACCGTAGAGTTCCGCGGCAGGATAGCCATAGTCGATCAGGATGGCGTAGCCCCGGGCAATCTGGTTGCCGGTGCCGGCCGCCCATTCGACGGCTCCCGGCGAGACTTCCGCTCGCTGGCCTTCGGTAAGGCTGACACCGCTCAACAGGTCGGCCAGCGCAGGGTCGGAGAGTGGCCCGGTGTCGTCCTGAAACCAGTCGTCCCGCCAGGTGGTGTAGATTTCGCGGAGTTCGCCCTGCTCCCGGATAAGCCGGTGGATGGGGAATGCATCCAGCAGTTCGTTTGCCAGCAGCACTCCTTCGATTGGTTCACCGGTCGACGCCTGTGCCTGCTTGCCGAAGCCATGCTCGTCGAGAAACGACAGTGCATCCTGGATGCGTGTTGTGCTGATGTCGGCCAGTTCGTAGCGCATCGTGTCAAACAGTTCCGGGTTGAGATGGTGAATCTCGGAGAGGATGTGGGCTGCTAGCATCCCCCGTCCGGCGCCATCCTCACGAACGGTGAACCCTGCCGGTCTTCCCAGCCGTTCCCAACATTCGACGATCTGCCGGGCGAGCGTCTGGCCGAAGATCGGGTCGGTTTCCGGCGCGGTCAGGAAGTCACCGGAGAACCCGGTTCGCAACTCCCCACTGACATAGTAGCCATGCTCCGGATGGCCGACGGCCAGCTCCATGAACCGGGCGAAGGTGATCCGGCCGCGTGCGGCAATCTCGTCCCGGAGCAGGGCAACCAAAGCAGGGTTCGAGCCTTCGGTACGTTCGCTCACCGGTACCAGCCCGGGGTTGCGATCACTTCTGCGCCGAGCCTGCTCAGCCCAACCCAATAGCCCGGATCGTTTGGCGAGTAGTTCAGCTCCATCCGTGTCTTCTCAAAGTACTGGACCGTTTTGCCGTTCTCTTCCAGTTGTGGCGAGATTGGCAGACCGAACTGCGCCTCGCCACCTCTTGCGTTCCAGAACTCCAGGAACGGCCCTTGCAGATTCTGGCCGGTTTCGACGATATAGACGTTGCCGGCGGTTGCAGTGTCCGGATGTACCCGATCCCAGAACCGGTCGCGCGAGACGAACCGGCCGAGATTGCCTAACTGGATCTCCTCGGCGGTGCCGGCGTGTTCCGGGTAGAACTCCAGCCGGGCGCGTTCGAAATATTGCACCTGCCGGCCGCCCATCCGGAACGGTTCGGTCAGCGGGAACCCGATCAACTCGGTACCACCATGTTCCAGCCAGTAGGTGAGGAACGGCTCCGAGAGGGTGTGGCCGGTTTCCGGGAAGTACCAGGCGTCCGGTTTCGCGGTTGGCGAAACCCGCGCCATTGGCAACTGAGCTGGTTGTGAGAGCGCCTGGTAGACCGAATAGGCGAACTTGCGTGGCCATGGTTCGGGATTGCGGCCATATTCCGAGAGGGTGTTGTGCAGCCGCACCAGTCCGAAGCTCTCGTACTCACCGCCTGCTGCCGGGAAGTCCTCGTATTTGAACCAGAAGATGCGGTTGACATAGGGCGCACGCTGGCGGACCGAGGAGTAGACCGCACTCATGAACGCTGCCTGCTCGCGTTCGCTCTGCGACGGCAGCATCATGCCGTACTGGTCCCACTCGGTCGGTGGTTCCGCCGGGATGCCGACTTCGGTGATCCAGATTGGCGTTTCATCCAGGAACCGGGATTGCAATTCTCGCACCGATTCGAGGTAGGCAAGAATCTGGGTGGGGTCCAGGAAGTAGGGATGCACGGCCAGCGCATCGAATGGCAGCCTGCCGTGGTCCGAGCGATAGCTCTGGACTTCGCGTGACCCGTAGACCGATTCCAGCCACTCCATGTCGTAGCTGTAGATCTTGCCGTGTTGCAGGGTGTTGTCCTCGGTGTCGTAGAGCACACCGCCGAGCACGACCTGGATGTGCGGGTTGATCGCCTTGATGACGTCGAAGCTGTCGCGCATCAGCCGTCCATAGTTCGCCGGCACGACAGCCTTCTCCTCTCCCTGGGTCGAGACCGAGAGGATCTGGTTGGCGTTTGGTTCGTTCAGCAGTTCGATAGCGTGGATGTTCCCCGAATAGCGCTCGGTGAACTCACGTACCCGTTCGACATACAGCCCGATGTAGCGGTTTGAGCCGCCCTCGACCATCGGGTCGTTGATGTAGCGGAAGTTCCAGTCGGGATCGCCGGCGCCGATGATGCCGCTGCCGGCAACGACCAGCACCTTCAGGCCGTACTTCGGCAC
>CAZRNC010000416.1:0-3047 GCA_964601285.1 uncultured Thermomicrobiales bacterium
TCGACACCGGTGCTGTTGGCGAGGCAGAGGAGGACGAAGAGCAGGTCGGCGAGTTCTTCCTGGAGGGCGGCCTGGGTTTCGTTGTCCTTGATCTGTTTGGGGCCGTAGGTCTGGTTGACGGCGCGGGCGACCTCGCCGGTCTCTTCGACCAGCCGGGCGAGGTTGGCCAGCGGGGGCCAGTATTCTCCCTGCCAGTATTGATCTGCCCATGCCTGGATCTGCTGTTGCAACGTCGCAACCGGCTGTTCGGACACGCTTCCGGCCTTTCGCTGATTCCGATCTGGGGTACCCTCTCACCTGGTCGTGCTAGAGTGAGCATACGAGTTCAATCAATATACACATGAGGTTTGGATGCCTGATCGGGGTGGAGAGGCCATGAGTTCGCGTTCGCTGCCGGCAAAACAACAGAGTGAGAGTGACAATCGCCAGCCATCCGGCGCGGGTGCTCAGTCGGCTGACGAGGGGCGCTGGCTCTCGATTGACGCTGCCTGCAAGATTCTCGGGGTCGATCAATCGACGTTGCGACGCTGGAGCGATTCCGGCAAGATTCCCGTCTTCCGGACGCCAGGCGGTCACCGGCGCTACAGCGAGGACGACCTGCGCTCGTTCATGCAGGGCGAACAACGGCCCCGCCGGCGGATGAGCCGGCAGTTGCTAACCAGCATGTCGCTTTCCGGATACGAACGGGATTATCTCCACGAAGCGAGCACTCACTCCTGGTATCACGCCTACGATGCCGCGACGCTGGCCGAACTGCGTCCGCTCGGCCGGCAGATGGTCGATCTGACGATTCGCTACATCAGCGGTCGTGGTCATCGCGAGGAGATTCTGGAGCAGGGCGAGGCGATCGGCCGGCGCTATGGCTACTCCTCGGCCCGGATTGGACTCTCGACCGTCGAGGCGATGGATGCGTTCCTCTTCTTCCGCAAGCCGGTCATCCACGCCGTTATCCGCTACATCGAAGAAGAGAACCTCGACACCCGCCGGGCCGCCCGAATCCTCAGCGAACTCACCGATTTCACCGACCAGGTCCTCATGTCCACCATCACCGCCCACCAGGAACATGCCGGCGGGTAGTTGTTTCGGAATTCGGCGGACACCAAAACCCCAGGTTCGTCATCTGCCAGCAAGGGCAGAGAGAGGATCCTGGGGATTACACGACCAATTCTAACGGATCCGCGTATGTCGTCAAGCGTACGTATACTTGTGAGCGTCTCATTGTGTATCGGCGTGAAGTGTGTAAACCGTAGGGGGCAGGCGCGTTGGAAGAATCCGTACGTTTAGTCCGAGAACTTGAGATGTGCCTGTCCAAGCCACGAATCACGCGTTATCGACCATCGAGTGCAACGACCGATCCGAATTTTGACACTCTCGTCAACTACTTTTGGAACATCGCGCTTGCAGATGCCCTGTATTGCTCGCTGAACGCTGTGGAAATTGTGCTACGAAACTCCATACATCTCGCACTTTCCGACAGGTTGGGAACCCCTGAATGGTACGACACGCTACGAATGTTGGAGCCATACCAACAAGCTGAGTTGGAGAATGCCAAGCGGAAGATTGCTGCGAGTGGGAGTCCGGTCACGCCGGATCGGGTGGTGGCAGGGTTAACACTGGGTTTCTGGGTAACCATTCTCTCGTCGCCGTACGATTCCCGTTTTTGGCAGGCAAAGAATGCCCGTACCCTCAGAACGGCATTTCCAAACGTTCGCTCGGTAGATCGGCAACGATCCAGGATTCATCGTCGATACAATGAAATACGGGTTTTACGCAACAGGGTTTCTCACCACGAACCCCTGTTTGATGATCCCAGATTAGGTCGAAGGCATCGGGACGTTATGTGGGCTATTCATTGGATCAATCCCACAATGCGCACGATTGTTGAACGACTTGACCGGTTTCCCACAGTTTACAGATCGGGCCGGTCTCTCGTTGAGGCAGATCTCAGACTCCACCTGGAAAGGTAGCTTCTGCGCCGCAAATCCCCGCTATTTTCGGCAGTGTCAGATAGACACTTGAGAGTCATTCCTGCTACACTTCTTAGGTGCATAGGTTTGCACAGATTTTGGGGAGATTTCTGGCCAACCGGTACACCTCGAAAGGTAGTGAACGCTAGTGACGATCTTGTTGCTGGGCGTGAATCATGAGACCGCCCCGGTTGCGATCCGGGAGCAGTTGTCGATTGCCGCGGACCAGGTGCCGCTGGTGCTCGACCGACTTGGCGACCAGGTTGGCGAGGTCGCGATCATCTCCACCTGCAACCGCACCGAGATTTACGCAACCAACCCGGAGCGCAATGCGCCGGCGCTGGGGGCGTTTTTTCATGCCATCAGCGGGTCGGAACCGGGCACGCTGGACGATTCGCTCTACCTGCGTGAGGGTAGCGCCGCCGTTGAGCATCTGATGCAGGTCGCTTGCGGGCTGGATTCGATGATCCTTGGCGAACCGCAAATTCTCGGCCAGGTTCGCGAGTCGTGGAAATTGGCACGGGAGGCGGAAACGCTGGGGCCGGCGCTGGATGCGATGTTCCGGGCGGCGTTGAACGTCGGCAAGGAAGCGCGCAGCACGACGGCGATTTCGCGCGGGGCCGTTTCTGTGTCGCATGCCGCGGTGGAGTTCGCCCGTGAACGGCTTGGCGGGTTGGCCGGCCACAGCATTCTGGTTATTGGCGCTGGCGACACTGGCGCACTGGTAGCCCGCAACCTGCGTTCGCACGGCGCCGGGCAGATCATGATTGCCAACCGTGGTTTCGAGCGTTCCAGCGAACTGGCCGGGGTGCTGGGTGTCCAGGCGGTGCGCTTCGAGCGTCTGCTCCAGAGCCTGAGCGTCGCGGATATTGTTATTTCCTGCACCGGTTCAACCGAGCCGGTTGTGGGGCGCGATCTGCTGGAAGCTGCATTGCAGCGCCGGCCGGGCCGGCCATTGCTGGCGATTGATATTGCGATGCCACGGGACATTGATCCCGACGCCGCAGGGTTGCCGGGGCTGTCGTTGCACGATCTGGACGATCTTCATTCGCGGATTGCGATCAACGACGAGGTGCGCCG
>CAZRNC010000417.1:0-3029 GCA_964601285.1 uncultured Thermomicrobiales bacterium
TTGCAAACATCGAGGTCTGCATCACTCCGTTCGGCACGGCCATTCCAGAGGGAGTAGTCGACGTCTGTGGCACCACCGACGAGAACGGCGAAGTGACGTTCGACCTGCTCACCAGTGCCGGCGTTGACGATTTCAACTATGTATTGAGCATCAACGACGCCACATTCTCAATCTCTGATGTGACGTTCGATGGTGGTACAACCTGGATCGCCCCGAACCTGCATTTCGACTACGACGCACTGACTGACATCGGTGACGGGGGCCTGAACGACTCCGGCGACGGTGCCACCTTTGACATCGCCGTGGTGATGTCCGAGTTGGAACGTGGCCAAATGGACATCGGCTGGGACAATCCGCCGAACCCGTCTGCCGACCTGACCGAGGGCGTGACTGCCTGCATCGAGCGCGAGGTCAGTGACTACTGGATTCCTGAAGGTTGTGCGCTCCTGACCGTTGAAGCGATCGCGTCGCTAGAGCACGATTTCTTCTTCGAGGATGTTCCAGAGGGCAACTACCGGCTGGTATTGACCCTGCAGGATGGCGAGGAAGAGTCAACCTACACGTCGAACACCTTTAACTACGACCTGGATACTGACGCCACTCCACTGGCCGACCTTGAGTCCGCAAACGGTCCGATCGGGACGCTGGTGGCCGACGGCGAACATGATTTCTACATCGTCGATGAATCGCTCGGAAATGGACCTGATTTCACGGTGGAAGATGGCCCTATAGAAACGGGCGAGGTCTCTGGCCAACTTGATATCCGTTGGGCAGAGAACGTGGAACCGGGAGAGCTTGAGGAAGACATTACACTCTGCCTCTATACTGCTGACACCGATTTCGACACCGGATTCGTCTTCGGCGAGGGCGCAGTCACCGATTGCGTGCTAATGCTTGAAGGGACGTATCGTGACAACACGACCGGATTCTTCTTCTCTAACGTGCCAGCAGGAGAATACACCCTTGCTGTAAGCGCCTCGACGTCGGTTTGTGAACGACTATGTCGTCATTTCCAACTCGCTGGCATACGATCCAGCGTTGGATAGCCGGGTCGATAGCGAAGTTGCTGATATCGACGCGGCTGCAGGAGAGGCATACGGGCCGCTGAAGCCGGGCAGCTTGTACGACTTCCGGCTTGTCGTCACTCCCTGGTTTGAAGTAATCCTCGAGTATGGATTCCAACTACCCTTCACAGTCACGGCTTCAGGCTCGCCGCAACCGGAACTCCAACGGATTTCCACAACTGGAGGCACCGGACAGGAGGGCACGCTCAGATTTTGCTTCCCTGCAGGATGCATTCCATCCGGTTTCACGATCACGGACTTGACCCAAGACCAAATCGCGGCTGGCATCAAATCCTTCCTCGACCAGTACGCAGTTTCCGAAATGTATGACGTGACGGTCACTGCTTCGAGTGATAATGGCACCGAACACTTTGATATCGTCATCGATGGTTCTGCAGGAAACATCCCGCAGTTGTCAGTGGACGATAGCGAAACGTCTGGCGCAGGGACCTGGACCTGGTCGACGATACAGGATGGTGGCCCGTCCCTGGTACAGCAGACGTTATCGATTGCTCCATATGTCGAAGACGGTACGCTGTTCACGCTGTCTTATGAGGGCAACACCAGCGCCGTGATCGAAGTCGGAGCAACAACCACTTTGGAACTTGAGGGTATCATCGAGGCAATTCCGGGGATTAACTCGATCCTCCTGGATCCTCTCGATGACACGATTATCCCCGGAATGGACATTCCAATCCTGTTCGTAGATCCTGGGGCTCCGAACGAACTGCTGGAGGTGAACGAAATACAGTAGGAACGTCAGATCAAGGTAAGGGCCCAGTGAGCTACGCTCACTGGGCCTTTCGATTTCGTCGCATCCCAGCGCTTCAAGTCAACGCAGTGAGGAAGTGTTTAAACCGTCATCTCGACCGAAGCGGAGAGATCTCGTCTCCAATCAAGAACTAGAACAACGTACGCTGACGCACGGGCTCATCCGGCGAACGACCGTTGCACAGATTCAGGCTGGTCGAAATGACGAAACTGTAACTCGCCAAACTTGATGCGAGAGGCGCGCTCGGGTTCGTATCGGGTTTACCCGTTGGTTACGCCATACGCCTCGCGCCACTCGGCAGCTTGCTGTTCGGAGACCCGAACGAAGCGGGCGTCGGCTTCGGCAATAACCTCACCAGATTCGATGCAGACGACGGTCGCACTGGTTTCGATCATCCGGCTTCGTCGAGAGGTAACCCGGCCAATAACACGCAATGGATCGCCAATACGGGCTGGTTTGCGGAACGACATAGACATCCTGCCGGTAACGCCGAAGTCTCCTCCGGCGGTGATCGCCCAACTCATCGCCTCATCGAGGATCGTCGCCAGAATGCCGCCGTGAGCCATGCCCAGATAGCCCTCGTGAAGCTGGCCCAACGTTATCTCGGCCCAGACGCCTTCGGTGCAGGGTCGAAATCGCAAGAGCAGCCCCTGAGGGTTGAGACTCCCGCAACCAAAGCAGTAGTGGCCGACTTCGGTCTCATTCAGCGCCGGCAGTGTTGGATCGAACTCCAACCTACGCTCCGATTCGCCGCACATGGAGCATGTTGGTCTGGCCGGAAACGGTGAAGATCGGCACACTGCCGATGAACATCGCTTCAGCACCCTCTTCGACAACCCCGGCCTTCAATAACTCAGCGGACGTCGATGCGATCAGGTCCTCCAGATCAGTGACCAGCGGCAACACGATGGCCCGGATGCCCCAGACAACGCCGAGCTGGCGTGCAATGAACGGATCGGTCGTCACCGCAACGACTGGCGGCCAGGGCCGATTTCGTGCAACCAGTCTGGCGCTTGATCCACTAAGGGTGAAGACCACAACGACGTCAATTGGCGTGACATCGGAAATCGCACTTGCAGCCCGGCCCAGCGCAGCAGCAACCTTGCGCTCGGTGTTCTCCAGATGGTGCACCTGGTGTACTGCTGCCGGCCGGATCGGACCGTCGCGCTCAACTTCCTGAATGATCCGGTGCA
>CAZRNC010000418.1:0-3023 GCA_964601285.1 uncultured Thermomicrobiales bacterium
GCGGCGCGCACGCCTAATTTCCGACCAACTCCTGGCGGAGCAGGTCGACGATGGATTCGCCGACGGTTCCCGTGGTTTCGAGGTTGTTTAGCCGTTCGGCCATCAGCGGGCGCATCTCGTCCTGCTCACAACCAAGCTCGGCGGCCTTATCCTGGGTCGCTTCAATCTGCGGGCCGTAGCGCCTGAACAGTTCAGAATCCGGACCGGACATCAGGGCGCCCATACCAGCCCTCTCAGCATCAATAATGAAATCCTGGGCGACGACCGCCAGAAAATCGGCAACGTCGACGCAGGTTTCGGCGTCGTCAATCGACGGCCTGGACACCGTATCGTCATCCGACCAGAATCCACAGCCGGCGAGCAGGGCAGAAACAACTATCAACAGCAGCAATGCACGAGGCACAACGGGATATCCTTGTTTTCTGAATGCAAAGCGATCAACCATGCTTCAAGTATATCGATCCTCCGGCCAGCAACCGGTTGGCCAATGCGATAGGCTCAAAGTAGACGAAATCGACGTTCGATGCGAGAGAGTTGACCATGGCCTGGCGAAATCTCCTGAAGAGGAAAGAACCGGATGAATCCGCGGAACCGACCGCACCCCCTGATGAACAGGTTGTCGGCCGCCGCCCGCGGGTCAGCCTCAGCGATCCTGCCGTCCGCTATCGACGTCGGACCCGGCTGGAGCGCCGTATCAAGGACCTGCGGTTTGACATCGAGAAAGCGGAAACTGCCCTCGAGGAGCAGAATCGCTGGTCGGAACGTGTAGCCGAAATCAACCAGGCGATCGACCAAGGCAAGGCGGACGCAACCGAGATCCTGAAACCGTCTAACCCGCAGCAGCCGGTGGCACTGGAGCCGCTGCCCATTGAGATCAACCATGTCGAGCCAGGCCGAAACCTCATGATCACCTTCGTCGTCGGCGAAGACGACGATCCCGGCGACCCGGCCGACATCCGGTTTACCATTGGCCCAGTCAGCTTTCGGTATACCGACGAGATCGACTGGTCGGAACGTGGCCACAATCGCAGCGAAGCCGAACTCCGCCGGGTTGATGGAGATATCAACCTGCTGCTGCCCGATGATCTCCCGGAATCCAGACGCGTCGCACTCCATGACCATCTGGCCCACAGCCTCTCAACCTATGCCGAAGCGCTGCAAACCAACGCCTTCGATGGTCAACCACAACCTGAGCTGACGCTGGCCGATATGGCCGTGCCCTGTCCGGTATGTGGCCAGTGGCGAGACTGGAAGGACCGCTGTCCATCCTGTCAACGCCGGCAATGGGAAGCGACCCAGATTCAGGACGAAATCGACCGGCTCTACGACGAACGCGACCAGCAACTCGAAGAGGCCCAAAGCTGGCGCGAACGTCTGCCGATCCTCCGCCGGCAGCTTTCCGAGACAGAGAAAGAGTTGCTGAAGTATCTTGACCCCGAATAGTGGTGTTGTAACTCCGGAAAATCCGCGCAGTACGTGCTACGTTAGCCGCCAGCGGACACCGTGACGAAATGGAGACTGACAGCGTGACAGTGGCAATGGATCAACTGCAACAACTTGCGAACCAATTGAGAGTCGATAGCATCCGAACTTCGAGCAAGGCGGGTTCCGGACATCCGACATCTGCGATGTCGGCGGCCGATGTGATGGCGGTGCTGATTTCCAACTATCTGCACTACGACTTCGACAACCCGGAGAACCCGGCCAACGACCATCTAATCTTCTCCAAGGGGCATGCTTCATCGCTGCTCTATGCCATTTTCAAAGCGACCGGAGCCATCTCGGACGACGAGATGATGACCTATCGTGAGTTCGGCAGCCGCTTCCAGGGCCACCCAACCCCGGTACTGCCGTGGGTGGACGTTGCCACCGGATCGTTGGGACAAGGTTTGCCAATTGCTGTCGGTGTTGCTCTGGCGACAAAGTATCTCGACAAGCTGGACAATCGCACCTGGGTGCTCTGTGGCGATAGCGAAATGGCCGAGGGCTCGATCTGGGAAGCGTTCAACCACGCGAGCTACTACAAGCTGGACAACCTGACGGCAATCATTGACATGAACCGGCTCGGCCAGCGCGGCGAAACTGCCCACGGCTGGGACGGCGACCTCTATGCCGACCGGGCACGTGCGTTCGGCTGGCATACCGTCGTCATTGATGGCCACGATCTGGATTCCATCGATGCGGCATTTAAGGAAGCGACGGGCGTCACCGGACAGCCGGTCGCCATCATCGCCCGGACAAAGAAGGGCGCCGGCGTCTCGTTCATCGCCGATCAGGAAGGCATGCACGGCAAGGCGCTGGATGCCGACCAGGCACGCGAAGCGATTGACGAGCTTGGCGGAGAGTCAAATCTCGTCATCCAGGTTCCCGAACCTCCAGCTGCTGCAGTTGCAACCGCTTCCGCCAGCGCACCGACACTGCCGGCATACCCGTCGGATACGCCGGTCGCCACCCGCCAGGCATATGGCGATGCACTCAAGGCGCTGGGCGCATCCAACGATCGGATTGTCGTGCTTGATGGCGAAGTCAGCAACTCGACGATGTCTGAAGTCTTCGCCAAGGAGTTCCCGGACCGGTTCTTCGAGATGTTCATCGCCGAGCAGCAGATGGTCGCCGCAGCCGTTGGCATGAGCGTTTGCGATTACGTTCCGTTTGCCTCAACCTTCGGCGCATTCATGAGCCGTGCCTACGATTTCATCCGCATGGCTGCCATTTCCCAGGCAGATATCCGGCTCTGCGGCTCCCACGCCGGCGTCTCGATTGGTGAGGATGGCCCCTCGCAGATGGCGCTGGAAGACATCGCCATGATGCGGGCCGTTCTTGGCAGCACCGTGCTCTACCCGAGCGACCCGAACCAGACAGCCCAGCTCGTCGCCGCCATGGCCGAGCAGCCAGGCATCAGCTATCTGCGGACCACCCGCGAAAAGACGCCGATTCTCTACAGCAACGGTGAAACCTTCAAAATCGGCGGCAGCCACGTCCTGCGCCAGTCCGACAGCGACGACTGTTACCTGGTCGCTGTC
>CAZRNC010000419.1:0-3006 GCA_964601285.1 uncultured Thermomicrobiales bacterium
GAATTGAAGGGGCTGGTACGTCAGGCAGGTGCCCAGCACTACGTCCGGGCGTGAACGTCTCGACTGGCAACGATCTGCCTGTAGAAGCTGGAGAGGTACCGATGTCGCGGCCATTTTATGCGATTGTTCCGGCGGGCGGAAGTGGAACCCGGCTCTGGCCACTGAGCCGGCAGGCGAGCCCGAAGTTTCTTCACCCGTTGCCAGGACCACGTTCAATGATCCAGGAGACGGTCGACCGGCTTCTGCCTGCCTGCGATGCGTCTTCTATCTTTATCATGACCGGTGCAACCCATGCCGCACTGGTCGCTCGGCAACTGCCAGAGATCCATGAGGAACAGCTCATCATCGAGCCGTTCGCTCGCGGCAGCGGCCCGGCGATTGGCCTCGGTGTTGCACTTGCTGCTCGGCTCCACCCGGATGCAATCGTCGGATCGTTCGCCGCCGACCATTACGTCGAGAAACCAGACGTGTTCATCAAAACGCTCGACGCAGCTATTGAACTTGCCGAGCAGGATTACCTGGTGACGATTGGTATCGAGCCTCGCCATCCGGAGACCGGCTACGGTTATATCCGGTCGAGCGAGCAACTGGGAACATTTGCAGACATTCCTGGCTACCAAGTTGCTGAGTTCAAGGAAAAGCCGGTCCTCGAAGTCGCTGAACGGTACGTCGCCAGCGGCGAATACCTCTGGAACGCCAGCATGTTTGTCTGGAAAGCCCAGGTATTTATGGAAGAGCTACGGCGATTGCTGCCGGATCTCGCGGCCGCAATCGACGAAATTGTCGCTGCGTGGGACACTCCAGCTCGCGAGGAAACACTTGCCAGAGTTTGGGCCGGCATCGAAGATGTGACCATCGATCACGGCATCCTGGAGCGTTCCTCGCGGGTAGCCATGGTTCCGGGCAGCTTTGGCTGGAGCGATCTTGGTGACTGGCATGGGGTGGGCACAATCATCCAGGAACGGAATACCCAGTACCCCGAAAACGTTGTAGTGAATGCCGATGTGATAACCGTTGATGCAACGAACGCTGTCGTCTTCGGAAGTGGACGACAGGTTGCTATTGTTGGAATCGACGACGTCATTGTGGTAGACACTCACGACGCCGTCCTGGTTTGCCGGCGCTCTCATGCCCAGCAAACCAAAGAAGTGGTCGACCGGCTGAAAGCGGCCGGCGCAACACATTTGCTCTAGGGGCGGTGTCCCCGATTTTCGCTATTTTCACGTTCATACAGACGAGGTTAATGCTGATTCATTATGGCTAATACAGAGCGACCAGAGACTGACGCGGCCGGCGACACGGTCATTGATTCGCCGCCAGCGAGCACAGCAAAAGGCAAGAAGGCGGCCTCAAACGGCGCGGCGCCCCGCAAACGCGCAACGACCCGCAAGAAGTCGACCGCTGCCAAATCTACCGGTCGCACCCGTGCATCCGGCCAGAAGCTGGTGATTGTCGAATCGCCGGCCAAAGCGCGTACCCTCGAGCGCTATCTCGGCAAAGGCTACGCAGTGTCCGCTTCGATGGGTCACGTCCGAGATCTGCCGAAAAGCACGCTCGGGGTCGCCGTTGATGGCGACTTTGCACCGAAATATCTGATTCCAAACGACAAGCGCAAGACGGTTAAAGACCTGAAATCGCTCGTTGCCGGGGCCAAGGAAGTCATTCTTGCAACTGACCCCGACCGCGAGGGCGAGGCGATCGCCTGGCACCTCATCGCCGCTACCGACCCCGATGGCCAAAAACCGGTTAGCCGAGTCGTGTTCCATGAAGTCACTCCAGACGCCGTTCGAACTGCCATGGAGAATCCGCGAGAAATCGATATGCGGCTGGTCGATGCCCAGCAGGCCCGACGTGTGCTCGACCGGCTGGTCGGCTACTCGATCTCGCCACTGCTCTGGAAGAAAGTCAAGCGTGGCCTCTCCGCCGGACGTGTGCAATCGGTCGCCCTGCGGCTGATTGTCGAACGCGAACGGGAAATCCAGGAGTTCGTCACCCGCGAATACTGGACACTGGATGCCGAGCTGCGCAAGCAGCAGGAAGCCAAGGCCAAGACCAAACAGGACTTCCTGGCCCGGCTCCACCGGATCGAAGGCGAAGCCGCCGAACTGCCGGAAGAAGCAACCACCACGGCGATCCAGACCGCGCTCGAAGGTGCCGAATACACCGTCGCCGAGGTCCGCACACGCGAAACCCAGCGCCGTCCGGCTGCTCCATTCACGACCAGCACCCTGCAGCAGGAAGCCTCGCGCAAGCTGCGCTTCAACGTTCGCCGGACGATGCAGATCGCCCAGGAACTCTACGAGGGTATCGACATCGGGCCGGAAGGAACGCAGGGTTTGATTACCTACATGCGAACCGACTCGACCAACGTCTCGGCGATCGCCCAGCAACAGGCACGGGAGACCATTCAGGAAACATGGGGCGCGGAATACGTCCCCGAGAAGCCACCGGTCTACCGGCGGCGGTCGAAGGGTGCCCAGGAGGCACACGAAGCGATCCGCCCGGCCGATCCACGCCGCCACCCGAACACGGTCAAGACCTTCCTCAGCCAGCCGCAGTTCCGGCTCTATACACTGATCTGGCAACGGTTCATCGCCAGCCAGATGCGGAATGCCATCTTTGATGCCACATCGGTTGATGTCGAGGCCGGACCTCCCGGTGGGAAGAAGCCATACATGTTCCGGGCGACCGGGTCGGTCATGAAGTTCCGTGGATTCATCGCTGTCTATCGCGAGGGCCGGGACGACGACGAGGTCGACGAGATCGACCGCGACGCCCTGCCACTCCTTGTTGCCGGCGAACAACTGGATCTCGAAAAGCTCCTTCCCGAACAGCACTTCACCCAGCCGCCGCCGCGCTACAGTGAGGCGACGCTGGTCAAGTCGCTGGAAGAGAATGGCATCGGCCGGCCGAGTACCTACGCGCCGACGATTGCAACGCTGGTTGCCCGTAACTACGTCTCGAACGAGGAGCGCCGGCTCTTCCCGACCGAACTCGGCTTCGTCA
>CAZRNC010000420.1:0-2998 GCA_964601285.1 uncultured Thermomicrobiales bacterium
CCGGGGACCTGGTTGGCGATACCGCGCTCATAGAGCATCTGCAAGCGGGGAAGTTCCTCTTCCTCGGTGGCGACGATCACCTTGCCACAGAGCTTGTAGGGGATGTTCTTGCGTTCGAGATAGTCCTTTAGCGCGGCTGCACCAGCAACACAGGCGCGCGCTTTCAGGGAACCGGGAGCATAGTAGATACCGGAATGGATAACGCCGCTGTTGTGGCCGGTTTGGTGCTGGCCGAGGTTGGTCTCTTTCTCAAGCAGGGCGAGTTTCAACCCGGGCCGGCGTGTCAGTAGCTCTCTGGCTACTGCAAGGCCGACAATGCCCCCACCAACAACGACAACGTCGCCTGTCCAGTCAATGCCCGAAACGTTCGCCATCGTGATCTTTCCCCACTGTACTGCCAGAACTATCTTAGGAGAGTGTAGTTGAAAGCCCGGCCCGGCGGACAAGTTCGCGGACGGCAACCGAGACCTCGTCCTGATGCGTTTCCGGTTGGAGCCGGTTGCGGGCGATCAGGATAATGTCGTGCCCCTGTGCCATGTGCGGGTCGAGATTGCGGATTGCCTCACGGAGCAGCCGTTTGGCGCGGTTACGCTGCACAGCACCGCCAATTTTCCGGCCGGCGGTGAACGCATAGCGATTATGGCCCAGTTCATTGGGATAGACGATCAGCACCGCCAGCCGGTTGCTGATGCTCCGGCCACGGGAGCGAGCCGTTTCAAAATCCCCACGGCGACGAAGCCGCATATCCCGGGCAATCACCGTTTACCTCCCGCAGACACCAAAAACCCACCCCGCAGGGGGTGGGCTCGGGTTGGCATGCGCCAGCGCACTACTTCTTCTGGGTCGGCTTGAACTCGGTGCTGACCGACAAGCTGTGGCGACCCTTGAGCCGGCGGCGAGCAAGCACCGACCGACCGGCACGAGTCTTCATGCGCTTCATGAAGCCATGCTCGCGCTTGCGTGGAATGCGCTTTGGCTGGTATGTCCTCTTGGGCACGAGCGTCCCCTTCACCATTCACAAAAACACTACGCAGGTCCGAACAATCGCCCGGACCAGACAACGCACAAGGATACGTGGCAGACCGCCGCCTGTCAATCAGCCTGGGCGGCCAATCGTCGCCGCCAGGTGCTCGGCAACCATCACCGCCGGCAGGTTCGTGTTGGCTCGCATAATCACCGGGAAGATCGAGGCATCGCAGATATAGAGTCCATCCAGTCCGTGGACCTTGCCCTGCGGGTCAACGACTGCCATCGGATCGCTCGCCGGCCCCATCCGGCAGGAGCAGGCCGGGTGGTAGTAAATGCCAACCGACCTACGAGCGTATTCGTGCAGTTCCTCACGGGCAACCCTCCCCGCCGAAGGGCCAAACAGCGACGTGAACGCCGGTGTAGAGAGGATTTCATCGACGATCTCCAAACCGTCAGCCATCACATCAAGATCGTGCCCGTCCAGATCGTTCAGGAACCCATGGTCGATGAGCGGCGCATCACCAGGCCGGGCGGATGCCAGCTTCAGCGTTGCCGAAGATTTCGGGGCCACGCCGGCTACCTCAACATGGTAAAGCCAGTGTCCGCCCGGTTTCGGTTTGATCGAGACGGCAAACAGATGCAGGTCAAACGCCTCGTCGCAGTGGCGGCTCTGGACCTTGGCAAGCGTCTGCTCGTCCGGCATCCAGCCGGCTTCGGCGAACGCTTCCATCTCGGCAGACAAGCCGTCGTTGCGCTCCAGCGGCACATTCAGTTGCGGATGGTCGGTCAACGCTTCGCCAACACCAGGCAGCTTGTGGAGCAGGTCGATCCCAACATCGGAGAGATGCGCTTCCGGCCCGATTCCAGACCGCAACAGGATGGCCGGCGATCCATACGCGCCGGCAGCCAGCACAACCCGCTCCGCCCGGATTTCGCTCACCTGACCATCCACAACGACGACGACACCGACCGCCCGGCCATGCTCAACCAGCACCCGGTCAACCAGCACATCGCCGACGATAGTCAGGTTCGGCCGGCTTCGAACCGGGTCGAGATAGCCCAATGCTGTGTTCCAGCGGATTCCATCACGGATATTCACCGGCGATGCTGCGACGCCTTGCAGCTCATCCGGATCGTTCATGTCGGACGAACGCGGAATACCTGCCGCAACGGCCCCCTCGATGAACCGCTGCTGGAACGGCGTGATCTCGGAATCATCGACCAAGCGGACTCCGAGACCTGCCTTTGCACGCTCGAACGATGGTGCGACCGACTCCCAGTCCCAACCGGTATTGCCCAACTCCGCCCAATGGTCGTAGTCCCGGCGATGTCCAAGCAGCGCGACACAGCCGTTGTGCGACGAACAACCACCGATCATCTTCGCCCGGTCGTAGCCGGTCCAGGCGCTATGGGTTGGGTGCGCCATACCGGAATAGCCCCACTGGAAACTGGTACAAAGCGTGCTCGGATCCAGCACATCGCGTGGCCAGTTGCCGCTCTCAAGCGGTCCGAAATCCGGACCGGCTTCAAGCAAAACCACCTGCTGATCGGTATCGCGGGCCACAATGCCGGCCAGGGCCGCACCGCTGGACCCGCCACCACACACCAGCAGATCGATCGTCCGGGGAAGGTTGGCGACAGTAGACATCGGCGACGTCCCTTTCCTGTTCAGTTCGACGGCTGCCTCGATCATAGCGTCGTGTGTTCCGCCTGTCTGCCACATTGATATCAAGGCTGACGCTGTCGCCTTCATACGGCCGATGCCATGCTCACGTGCCCCAACCGTTGCCAGTTTTAGCGTGTACCTGCCATCTTATCTGTCATCCTGAGCGAAGTCGAAGGATCTCGAGCCACGGATCTCTCCAGGTTCCGTCAAGATTCGAGGGTCGAGATCCTTCGACTTCGCTCAGGATGACAAACACACCGGCATGTCCACGCCAACACCGGAACTGGTTTGAGCAGCCGGACGCATGGGATGCGCCCTTACAGGGTTGCGAAACAGCATGACACGATACGCTAGTCAGACTAC
>CAZRNC010000421.1:0-2992 GCA_964601285.1 uncultured Thermomicrobiales bacterium
GAACGTCCCAGTGCTTCATGGACGTTCGCCGGTGGAATACGGGTCATTGCCTGTCCTCAATCTCTAGCGCCCGGACGACATCCATCCAAGTCCCGGCAGGGAGTCCCGCCTGTCTGCGTCTTCGATGGGAGCCATAGCGGCGTATCGATTGTACGCCGTGTGACAACGGGCGTCAGTCAACAACTCCATTGGTCTCGATGTTGCGTCCCTCTGCCTGCGCACGCAGAGCCTCCAGCCAGGCGGGGAGCCGCTCATCGGCAAGGATGCGGTTCATCACCCGCAATTCGGCGAGCTGACTGCTCTGGACGGCCAGCAGCTCCTCTCGCCCCAGGCCGACCTGATCGGCAAGCCCGGCGTCGAAGTCCAGCAGTTCGATCAACAGGTCCCGCTACGACCTGATCTGGTGCGGTTCCAGCGGTTGGGATCCACCCGGCTCGGCCGAGGGCGGCGCCCATTGCCGGCTGACAAGCGACCCGATCGGTGTCATCTCCCAGCGAAAACCGGATGCGTCGCGCTGGAGCAGACCTTTCTCGCCAAGTTCGATGATGTGACGCACCAGCAGCGCAGTTTCGATCGGATGACCTGCCACCTGCTGGTGGAGAATGCCAGCCATCTGGGCCAGTGTGCTTTCATCCAGCGCCCGGCCGGATTGAGCCAGCGTAATCAGGAGCGCCACCCGTGCCGGATTCTCGGCAACATATGTCGTGGTCTCTATCCAGGTTCCAACTTCCGAAGACATCCCCCCGCCTCCCTGTTTCCAGACAATATCGCACGTTTATCTTACCGGGTGACAGCAGCATCTGCTTCCCGGTTCAGCGTAGGATATATCTACCAATAGCGAAGGGAACGTCAACGATATGCCAAGAGTGCTTACCGCGGCCGAACGACGCTTCATTGAGCGGATGCCAAAGGCCGAACTCCATGTCCACCTGGAAGGCAGCGTCTATCCGGAAACGCTGATCGACCTGGCAGCCAAACACCAGGTAGCCCTGCCGATTCAGAGCGTCGCCGAGGCCGAGCAGTGGTTCCGGTTCCGGGACTTCAACCACTTCATGGAGATCTATCTCGCGGTGCTCCATGTGTTGCTGGACGAGGAAGACCACGAACGGGTGACCTGGGAACTGGCCGAGCGTGCCCACCAGCAGAACATTCGCTACCTGGAAGTGACCTTTTCGCCATCTTCCTTCCTTACACCGATCCGCCCGGTTACGGCAGACCAGATTCTGGCCGGCATGCGGGCGGCACGCAAACGGGCACTGGACGAACTTGGCGTCGAGATGCAGTTCATCGTCGACCCGGTACGAACACGCACCCCGGAAGACGTGATGCTCTTCGCCCGCTGGTTTGCCGACAACCTTGGCGACGGGTTGATCGGGTTTGGTCTCGGCGGAATGGAACAGGGCTACCCGCCCGATCTGTTCCTTGATGCGTTCTCCTGGGCGCGCGATGCCGGCGGCAGGCTCAGCTTGCACGCCGGCGAGACCGACGGACCGGCCAGCATTCGTTCTGCGCTGGCAGCAGGGTCGGAGCGGATCGGCCATGGCGTCACCAGCATCCACGACCCGGAGCTGATCCGCCAGCTGGCCAGCGAGCAGATTGTGCTGGAGGTCTCGCCGACCAGCAACGTCCGCCTCGGTGTGGTGCCGGACTACGCCAATCACCCGTTCCGTGCGCTCCACGACGCCGGGGTTCCGGTGACGGTCAACAGCGACGACCCGCCGATGTTCGACACGACCCTGACGAACGAGTACATGGTGCTGGCAGAGCAATTCGAGTTCGGGTTGGACGAACTCGAAGCGATCAGTTTGCGGGCTGTCGATGCTGCGTTTCTACCGGAACCCGAGAAGGAAACGCTGGCGTCCTCGTTCCGTACGGCATTTGACGGGCTACGCGGGTGACACCGGCATTATGGAGATCACCGGTGTGGCAGTATTGCCGCAAGAGGCCGGCGATGGTAGCATTTCGACGTTCTCACACGGGGGATCTACGACCTTCGGGGGCAGTTTCTGGTAGCGCGGCCCGGTACCTCCAGCTCCCGATCTCGTTGGGGTGGTCACCGTTCTGATCGCCGGCTCCTGTGACTCCGGGCCGTGGGATAGACAAAGACATCGATGGAAAAAAACGGTCACAACTCCGACCAGACCATTCCGGATATCGTCATCCGGCGGTTGCCGATCTATGTGCGCGCCCTGCGGCAGATTCAGGGAGATGAGACCACAACCGTCTCATCGGACGATCTTGCCGAACGCATCGGGGTCACAGCCGCCCAAATCCGGCGAGACCTCTCATATTTCGGTCGGTTCGGGAAGCAGGGCAAGGGTTATGACGTAGCCTCCCTGCTTCAACAGATCCAGGCCATCCTCAATCTGGATACGCACTGGGATGTTGCCCTGGTCGGCTATGGCCACCTCGGCCGGGCGGTTGCTTCCTATCGTGGCTTCGAGCCGTCCTCGTTCCGGATATCGGTCATCTTTGACCGGGATGTTCCGTCGAGTACCGATAGCGAGCAGCAGGGGCCGGAGATTCTCCCGGCCAGCGATATCGTTTCGGTGATTCGCGAACGGGGCATCCAGATCGGCATCGTCGCGGTGCCGGCTCCGGAAGCCCAGCAGGTCGCCGATTTGCTGATCGAGGGTGGAGTCCGGGCGATCCTCAACTACGCCCCGGTTACGATCAAGGTCCCGGACAGTGTCTGGGTCCGCGAGATCGACCCGATCAGCGCAATGCAGTCGATGACCTACTACCTGGAGAAGCCAGTGACCGTGCCATCCAACGGCGCAGACTGCTGGCGCCGCCGCGCCAATCGTTCCTGACGCTAGCCAGACGCCCCTGCTTATTCGTCATCCCGAGCGAAGTCGAGGGACCTCGACAGTCGAGTGTTTTGAATGACGTAAAGCTCCGAGGCTCGAGGTCCCTCGACTTCGCTCGGGATGACGAAAAGAGAGCGTCTTCCTGGCTTGTTCCCTGTGATACGATCCGCGAATGTCAGCTG
>CAZRNC010000422.1:0-2971 GCA_964601285.1 uncultured Thermomicrobiales bacterium
GCATCTTCGCTGATTCCGAACGGCTCGCGGACGAGCCCCATTTCCAACGACGCCTTGAACTGCGGATCGTCCGCAGCAAGCCGGTCCAGGATCTCCTGGAGTTCACGCTCAACCTGTTCGGCCGTTTCTCCGGGTATTGTCCGGCGCTCGATCTCCAGCACACATTCGTCCGGGTAGGACGAGAGCTCCTGCCCTCCGCGGATCGTCGAGGCGTGCATCGATGGCGGTCCGACATGCTGGTGCGGTTTCCGGGTGAGCAGTTCAGCCGATAACGAGTCGATTTCCGAGAGTACCCTGCCCATATGCAGAATTGCGTCGATGCCCTCTTCGTAGCGGCTGCCGTGGGCTGCGTGTCCGCGAGTGGTAATCGTGGCCCAGACGAATCCCTTGTGGGCGATGCAGACGTCCAGGTTCGACCACTCCAGCACCAGTGCAGCGTCTGGTTTCCAGCGGTCAATCTCCCGGCAGATCGCCTGGGTTCCGATACTGGCGTACTCCTCGTCAACGACGAAGGTGCAGACCAATTTTCCATCGAGGTCGCCGGCCAGGGCAAACTCTTCGAGCAGCACGATCATGGCGGCGACGGCGTCCTTCATGTCGCATGCACCGCGACCGTAGAGCTTGCCGTCCTGGATAGCTGGCTCGAATGGAGATTCCATCCCGGCGACACCAACGGTATCGGTGTGGCCATTCAGCATCAGCGTACGGCCATTGCCGTTGCCGACAGTTGCGATGACGTTCGGCCGGTCGGCGCCGGCGTACTGCATTTCAACGGTGATACCGGGCGTTTGGCGAAGCCGGTTGGCAATGTGATTGGCGATCTCACTCTCGTTGGTTGTACCGGGGTTCAGATCCGGATTGATGCTGGGAATCCGGATCAGCTCTGCCAGCGTTGCGATGAGTGATTCGCGTTCTATTTCGACCATGGTTCCTGCTTTCCCTGACTTCGCCAGGAGACGATCCACCGGATCGCCTCTACCCGTTCAATTCAGCTATAACCGGTTGAACTGAAGATACCGGATCCGGTCGTTGAAGAGCTGGTAACTCTTTACCTGCCCGCGGCCATCTCTCTGGAAGATGATCGCGTGGGACTCTCCGACAAAGGTGTCCTTCTTTGCCGGGGTCATTACCTGCTCGTTTGTCTTGCGCTGCTTGACGACCAGCTTGCCATCCTTGAGGTAAACCCGATGGACAGCGTCAATGTCGGGGCAGTGGTAGCTGCCGGCAAACGCGGCCAGCTCCTCCAGATCCGGATCCACGGCATCCACCCGCTCGTATACCGTTGATCGGCCGTTGCTCGCGATCTCCTCCAGGCTGACTGTTTCGTCGGAAACGTGGAACCGGAGTTCTGTTGCGAGGTCCTCCAGCCGGAACCGGTCTGCGGCGACCGGGGTCAACTTGAGGTCAGGGCCGTATCCGGTCGGGTGGACGAGTTGGTCATCTTCAAACTCGATTCTGTTGACCTGGTTCGTTTCCGGGTGCATGTAGATGCCGATCAGCTTCTTCAGTTCCTCCGCTGGAACCTCGACTTCCGGTTCATCTTCAATACCGCGTGAGCCGAGTTTGTCGGCGAGATAGACATCGGCCACCCGGTGCGCCAGCGTGCCGGGCCGTACGTTGCCGAGGTTGGAGAGGACCACTACGCCGAAGTCAGCTTCGGGGAACCAGGTGAGCTGCGTCCGGTATCCCGAGTCGCCTCCGCTGTGACCGATGGTGCGGAGTCCGCCATAGGTGTCGAGGAAGAAGCCGTAGCCGTAGCAGGCTTCTTCACCGTTCGATAGCACCGCAGAGGTCCACGCGTCGTCCAGTACGCTTCCGGCGACCTTGCGCTCGGTGAAGTTGCGAACCCAGAGCAACAGGTCGTTGACACTGGTAAACAGACAGATCGATCCAAGCGCGTCGACGTTCGAATTCATCGTCTTGAAGCCGCCTTCGTCACGCGGGGCGTAGGCGTTGGTGCGATTGTTGACCACTTCTGTGCGGTCTACCATGAACGCGCTGGACGTCATGCCGAGTGGCTTAAAGATCTGCTCGTCGGCGTATTCCCGGAGATTCTTGCCGCTGACCCGTTCGATGGTGAGCGCCAGCAGGGTGTAGCTGGTGTTGCAATAGGCGAACTGGCTCTGCGGTTCGAAGTTCAGCCTGGCATGCCGGTAGGCGAAATCGAGAACATCATCGAACTCCTGGGCATCGCCGGTGCGCCAGCCGGCCAACGTAAACAGGCCGTACTGGTCGCGAAGCCCGTTGGTATGGTGGATCAACTGGCGAAGGGTGATCTTGTAGCCAAGATCGGGCATCTCCGGCACGTAGGTGCGGATGTCCTCATCCAGGTCGAGCTTGCCCTCTTCCGCCAGCAGTGCGACTGACGTGGCGCAGAATTGCTTCGATACTGAGGCAACATGGAATACCGAATCGGCGCTGAGCGGCACACCAAGCTCCAGGCTGGACATGCCATAGCCCTTGGCGAGAACGACCTCGCCATTGTGGATGACGCCAACTGCCATCCCGGGCGAATCGGTCCGGTTCCATTTCTCGAATATCGCGTCGACCTCGGCGGTGAGGTCTTTGGTTGAGGTTTCAGTCATGTCTGGGTCATTTCCTTTACTAGTGACACCGTACACATCGTCGTAGCGGCGCAATTCATTGCGTCCGCCTTGTGCTCCTGCCGTCTAACGGGCGCAATGAATTGCGCCGCTACGGAAATCAGGGCCATGGACAACGAACCAATCACTCAGGCCGGACGCGACGCCTTCCAGCGTTCGTATTCCGCCTGACGGGTTTCGTCCGGGGGATAGTACTCCAATGTGCTGCCGCCGTTCTGCACCTGTTCGAGAACCCAGGTCTCTTTCAGTTCCTGCTCTGCTGCATCGATGGCGACCTGTTCGGCCAGATGGCGAGGGATGACGATCACGCCGTCGGCATCGCCGACGATGATGTCGCCGGGGTTGACCCTCGCTCCGCCGCAGGTGAC
>CAZRNC010000423.1:0-2968 GCA_964601285.1 uncultured Thermomicrobiales bacterium
GAACACATGGCGCAAGCAACATCGCAACCGACATTCCATATCGTGACCATGGGATGTTCCAAAAACCGGGTCGATTCCGAGGGGATGACTCGCGTCCTCACCGAGCGGGGTCTCACACTGGAGCAGGATCCGAACGCTGCCCAGGTCGTGATCGTCAACACCTGCGGCTTCCTGTCGGCTTCACGCGCCGAATCGGTCGGCGTGCTTCGAGACCATCTCGACCAGAAGCGGGACGACCAGTTGGTGATTGCCGCTGGCTGTATGCCTGCCCTGCCAGAGCGGCGGGCCGAACTGCCGGATGGCGTCGATGCGATCCTCTCCACTCACGAATGGGACACAATCGGCGATATTGTCGGCGACCTGCTGGCGCTGCCGCCGGTGCAAATCGCCGGCTGCCAAGGCATGCTCACCTCGTTCCGCCGGGTGAATGCCGGGCCGAGCGCCTATGTCAAGATCGCCGACGGCTGCGACCACGCCTGCCACTTCTGCACCATTCCGATCATCAAGGGCCGGCAGGTCTCGAAGCGCCCCAGCGATGTTATCCGTGAAATTCAGGAACTGGTCGCCGGTGGCACCCGTGAAGTTGTCATGGTTGCCCAGGACACGATCCGCTACGGCGCCGACCTGGGCATCAAGCACGGGCTGCCGAAGCTGCTCGAGATGATCGTCGAGGACGCTCCGGACCTCGATTGGCTGCGAATGCTCTACATCTACCCCAGCCCACTGACGCTCCGGATGGTCGACGTCATGGCCGAGCACGATCAGCTACTGCCCTATCTCGACATGCCAATCCAGCACGCCAACAAGGATGTCCTGCGCAACATGGGCCGGCCAAGCGACGTTGATATGACGCGACGTCTGGTCGACCACGCCCGCAACAAGATGCCGGATGTTGCCATGCGCACAACGTTCATCGTCGGCTATCCCGGTGAGACGGACGAGCAGTTCATGACGCTGATGGACTTTGTCGAGGAGATGGAGTTCGACCACGTCGGCGTCTTCACCTATTCCCACGAGGAAGGCACCAAGTCCGCCCTGCTGCCAAACCCGGTTCCCCAGCACATCGCCGAGGAGCGTCGCAACGCCCTGATGGAACTCCAGCAGGGAATCTCACTGCGCAAGAACCAGGCGCTGATTGGCCAGGACATCCAGGTACTGGTCGAAGCGATTGGCGAACTTGAGGACGGCGAAGGCAATTCCGAACCGATCACGGTTGGACGTGCCCGCCGGCACGCTCCGGAAGTCGACGGCATGGTCTTCATTCCCGGCGCATTACCGGTTGGCGAAATGGCCACGGTGAAAATCCAGGATGCCAGCCCTTACGATCTCTGGGCGGTAGACCCGGAAACGCTCGCTAATCGGGAGCGGATTGACCGGGTTGGCCGGGAAGCGCATCGTCGCTCGCGCCGGAGTCATTCGGTGCGGCCGGATCAGGCAGGGCGTCTCGGAGACGGGAGAAAACGCCGCGGCCGTTCGTTGCCGATGGTTCCTTCCACACCCTCTGAAACATAACCCACTGCTCAGGAGCAAGCGCAATGTACTGCTCCAGCATCTCGGCCATGCGTTCTACGCCGAGGCGGACATCCTCGTCCTTGTTGCTGGTCTTTTCGATGTACATCGGCTCGCCGATGTAGAAGAGATAGCGGTCGGGATTCCGGTTGTCATCGCGGATAGCGAATAGCGGGATTAGCGGAGCGCCGGTGTCCCGCGCCATCCGGACCGGCCCGCTGGGCAGTGTCGTCTCCACGCCGAAAAAGGTTACCGGAATGCCACTGCCGGTCTCGGAGAAATCCCGATCGGCCACCAGCCCTACAACCTCACCATTGCGCAGAGCCTTGTAGATGCGGCGAACCGAGCCGGCCGATGTGCGTTCTACGCGGCCGCCGGATGTCCGGCTTCTCCAGTAGATCACCGCTGCAAACACGACTTCCGACACGGTCGGTGAGGTCAGGATGAGTGGGCGGTACTTGGTCCGGACGATGTATTGCCCAACAAAATCGAACGCACCGAGATGCGCCGAGAGGATCATCGCGCCCGTGCCTTTGGCCAGCACCTGATCGAGGACTTCCCAGCCTCTGGATTCGAACCGGATCATTTTCGTCAGGTCGTCCATTTGATAATACGGCGACCGGGCGAGGTCCCAGAAATTGCGTGATGAGGTGCGAAAGACGTTGATCGATTGCTCGCGCAGCCTTGCCTGGTCGACGTTGCCCCGCTGGACGTGTATCAGATTGCTGGCCACATTGCGCCGGTACGAAACTGAGCGCCAGTAGAGCAGATAGCCCACCCGGTCGCAGAACCAGTAGCCAACCCGCAGCGGCACGATACGCGCCACCCAGCCAAATACCCTGCCGGCAAACTCCCCCACGCGGGTCGCCATCGGCTTCTCGCTCCGGCTCGCCACTGGCGGCCGTGGGGCCTCTGGTGGAACTGTACGCAGGCTCGGAGCATTCACCTCGTTCGCTGGAGTACGGGGCCGGCGGGGCAGTCTGGGGGCTGGTTCAGCCCGTTCATCAGGAGGAAGCCCCATGCTCACCCTGTTCTGTCGTCAGCTTGGAAGCGACCTGCGAACTCGGAGTGGCCGGTTCAACCTCGGCTGGCTCGTCTTCATCCAGGTAGTACAACGCGTCGTAGATCACCGGAAGACCACGGATCACACAAATCGCGACCGACGAGAAGACAATGAACCAGACCAGCAACCGGAACGGCTGGAAATCATAGATCGAATGGAGCAGCGTGCCATCTGCAGCCGGCAGGGTGGTTGCATGCATCCAGGTGAGCAGGACAAAGGCGGCCGCCTTCGACCAACCATAGTAACTACGGCTGAACCGGGAAGCAGTCAGAAAGTGGGTGACCTTCGAGCGGGCCATCGTTTCGTCGCCAAATGGTGTTTTGCCATGTTGCAATGCGACTGAACGCATCACATCGACCGTGAACGACCGGCTGAGCACCACCAGCGGAACCCATA
>CAZRNC010000424.1:0-2960 GCA_964601285.1 uncultured Thermomicrobiales bacterium
CACCGGTTTCCGGCAATGGTGGTGGCGGGGTGGGGGTGACCGTCGGCTCCGGCGGAACCGGTGTAGCCGTTGGTTCAGGTGTGCTGGTTGCGGTTGGCTCCGGCGTTGCTGTTGCCGTTTGTTCCGGGGTGGCAGTCGCTTCCGGCTCCGGTGTCGCAGTCGGCGGCTCCGGGGTTGCTGTGGCTTCGACTGGCGGTTCGGTCGCGGCCGGAGCGGTTGCTGTGGGGTCATCACCATTGCCCGGGCCGGAACAGGCGGCCAGCACCAGTAGCAGGACAGTGGAGAGACAGGCAATCATCAATAGTCGGGTTGCACTTCGCCGGTAGCATGTCACAAACCACTCCTTTACGCAGACGTCGGCCAAACGGCCTGGGGATCGTGTAGTAATCCTACCTGCCGGAAGAATCCGGTCGTTGTTTGAAGTAACGTCCGGGCGGGCGCTTCGGTTCCATGGTCCTGCAATCACGATAGGATAGAATCGACAACGCAACAGCAACAGGTGGAAGGGCAGCATGGTACAGACAACAGCAGATGCTCTGACTCCAACCGGCCAGCGTGAACCCTTCGTGAATGTCGAAGGGCTTAGCCGGGCCTTCGGCGATACGGTGGTTGTCGATAGCGTCAGTCTCGATATTGGCCGAGGTGAGTTTTTCAGCTTGCTCGGGCCGAACGGAGCAGGCAAATCGACAACGATCAGGATGCTTTCGACGGTCTTGAAACCAACCGCCGGCGACGCCACGATTGGCGGCTACTCGGTCACCAAGCAACCTGGCGCTGTCCGGGAGATCATCGGAGTTTGCCCCCAGAACCTGGCGCTCTATGAGGAGTTGCGGGCGATCGACAATCTGCTGTTTTTCGGTGGCATGGTCGGGCTAAGCCAGCGCGAGGCCAGGAGCCGCGCTGACGAGGTTCTGGAGCTGATCGGTCTGACCGAACGGGCGAAGAGCAAGGTGGCTACGTTCTCCGGTGGCATGAAGCGCCGGCTGAACATTGGCATCGCCCTGATGGGCCGGCCGGAGCTGCTCTTTCTCGATGAGCCGACCGTTGGCATTGATCCCCAATCACGCAACAACATTTTTGAAACGATCCGCCAGTTGACCGCCGAAGGTGTGACGGTGCTCTACACCACCCACTACATGGAGGAAGCTGACCAGCTAAGCGACCGGATTGCCATTATCGACGCCGGCAGGATCGTTGCGATTGGTACGCCGCGTGAGCTCAAGGAACCGTTCGGCGACCCGTCTGCGATCACGCTCGAAGAGGTCTTCCTGAACCTGACCGGCCGCCGGTTGCGGGATTAGCGCAGATGACTGTTCGTCCCCTGCTGATCGCCCTGCGCGAGGTCCGCTCGTTCCTGGCCGACCCCGGGGCGTTGCTTTTTGCGTTCGCCCTGCCACTGGTGCTGGTTGGACTGATGCTGGCAGCGTTTGGCGGAGAGTTTCGCTTCAGTGGCACCGCCTGGGTTGTTGACCACGACCGTGGTCCGCATTCCGAACGCTTCGTTGCGGCGCTCGAATCCATCGACGGTCTCACCGTGAACGTCGTGGATGCGGAAGATGCCGAAAGCAGGATCAACCGCTCGGCGATCCTGATGTACACCGAGATTCCGGCGGGTTTCTCGGACGCGATCGCCGCCGGCCAGCCGGTAGAGGTGATCCAGTACCAACGCGGTGGTGGTGGCCAGAATAACCAGATTATCAGCTCGATGATCCGGGGCGTGCTTCAGAACCTGACATTGGAATCCGAAACACGGATGCAAACAGAGACAGTGCTTGCGCTACTGGATGTCAACGATGTGCCGGACGATGCGCTGAACCTGCATGTTGGGGCAGCGATGGACACGATCGCCCGGTCGCCGGCGGTGTCAGTGGCCGAGGTGCTGCCACCGGGTAGCGCCGATGCTCCGCTGGCGGCCTCGCTCTTCCCGCGCATCACGGCCTGGATGGTCCTGTTTGTCATCTCGCTTGGCGCGCAGACCTTCATCCTCGAACGCCGCGGTGGAACGCTCGAACGGTTGCTGACAACCAGGTTGACCCTCAACGAACTGTTCTTTGGCAAGTGGATGGCCTACTTTCTGCGCGGTTTCGTCCAGTTGGTCGTGCTGTTCGCCATTGGTGCGCTCGCGTTTGATTTCTTTACGCTGTCGAACTGGCTTTCGACGGTGCTGTTTGGTGTCGTGGTGACGGCATCGGTCGCCTCAATCGGGATGATCGTCTCCGGGCTGGCGCGCACTGAGAACCAGGCGACCTGGGGCGCGGTCTTCTTCACGATGGCCATGGCAATTTTCGGCGGCACGTTCTGGGATGGCGGGACGGGTAGCGTCTTCGGAACGATCGGCAAGCTGACTGTGACCTGGTGGATGAACACCGGGTTCGATGCGCTGCTGGTCGATGGCAAGGGGCTGGGATCAGTTGCTGTGCCGGCACTGATTCTGGCAGCGATCACGGTTGTAGGTCTTGTCGTTGGCCGGAGCCTGTTCCGCCCGCTATCGGACGGAGCGCACGGATGAGATCGCTCCGACAGATGCTGTTGCTGGCAATGAAGGATCTGCGGCTCTTTGTGATGGACAAGGGTGCGTTGGCGTTCGCGCTCGGGTTCCCGCTGGTCTTCGTCTTTGCCTTCTCATTCATCATTCCGGAAACGTCGCTTGATGACGCCCTGCAATTGACCGTGGCGACGGCCGAGCAAGAAGGTGGCATCAGCCACGCGATCATCGCCGATCTCCAGGAGATACCGGATATCGAGGTTGAACTACTCTCTCCGGAAGACGCTGCCAGCGAGTTTGACGATGGTGACCTTGCCGTCTATCTGCTCTTCCCGGAAGACCTGACCGCCAACCTGATGGCAGGGATACCGTCAACGATTCAGGTGATCCACGAAGGTGACAATCCACAGGCGGCCGCGATGCCGTTCGAAATCGCAGGGTCGATTGCCCGCGAGCTTTCGCTGAACCAGGTGGC
>CAZRNC010000425.1:0-2958 GCA_964601285.1 uncultured Thermomicrobiales bacterium
CGGCCAATGCGATCTGCAAGCTGGCCATAATCGTGTGCAAGCCGTTCACGGATCAGTCGATCCGATTCGCGGCGCTGCTCTTTCTTCCGATAGCCTCCATACCCGGGGATGCTATTGAGAAAACTATCCATCGTGCCTCCCGACGCTCATGCTGTTCCCTCTCAACCAGGAGATGCCCCTCAAGTTCAGGGCAAGAAGACTTCTGCGCCGCAGAACCCGCAACGGATGAGCCCTTTGCCGGCAAGCTCCAGGTCTCCACCACAGTTTGGGCAGTTGCTCCCGGCTCTCAGTTCCGACGCCTGTCTGGCGAACAATCTGCCGCGATCCCAGTCGACGTACCCGGAGAACAGTCCTTTAGATACCAAATCATACAAGTCCGTGCGGACTGTTTCCCGTGTTCCACCGGTCTCGAGCGCCAGGTTGGCGATGGTAATCTCGCCGGCGGCCTCGATAACACCAAGCAATTTGCGCTGACGAGCGACATGTTCCATCCCGGCCTGCTCACGTCGCGCGCGAGTCAGAATGAGGAATCCACCGCCGACCAGGGGAAGCACCAGCACTCCCATGCAGACCAGAACGCCGAGGAGTGCGCCGCTCATTTCAAGGTCGGAATTGCTGTCCGCCAGACTGACGCCAATCCAGGCCACAGCAAGTACGGCGACGATCGCACCGGCCGCGATCAGGAGCATACCGAGGGTTCCGCTGGTGTTCTTCATGCTTGCCTATCCATTACCGAAAGCGCGGCGCTGGCGACCTCGTCCGGTGTGATCAAGGTGAGGCAGTCGCGCTGGCTGCAACCATTTCGTCTTCCCAGTCGATACCCAGTGTACAAGCATGGCGAACATGGAACATCATGCCGGATGATCGTTGACCGGTATTGGCTGATTTCCGGGTATACCGGTGCGCCATACGGTCCCCACGCCCGGTAGTTTGACGGGCCGTAGATGGCAACCAGCGGTCGCCGGAGTGCTGCCGCAAGATGGGCAGGAAAACTGTCGCCGGTGATGACGACAATTGCTTGATTCACGATCCGGATCAAGGCATCCAGCGAGGTGTTCCCGGTCAGGTCAATGCAGTTTGGCACAGCATCGACGATTTGGGATGCTGCTGCCTTCGCATCGATTGCTCCAAGCAATACCGGGCGCACAGCTGAGCTTTCGAGTTGTTCGCACAATTCAGTGAAGCGGGATGCCGGCCAGTTGCGCCCGGGGGCAAAGGGGCCAGTGACCGGAAAGATCGCGGCAAACGGTTCCGGTAGCTCAATTGGCGATGCTTCACGGGGTAGTTTGTCGAGGTTGATTTGCGGTGAAGGCGAAACCGGGACGCCTCCAATCGATGCAGCGACGCTAAGCATGTAATCGACGGTATGGCGGACGCCAAAACCAAGGTCTGGCGCACTGTGGGTGAGGAACGTCCCCCGACCGTTATCAAGCCCGGCGATGACTGGTGCCCCGGTGGTAGCCGCCAGCGCCCGGAACTTTGCTGCTCCGGCAGGTGTCGTCAGATTGTGGAAGATCAGGACTGCGTCGTAGCGTGCCTGGCGCAGATTCTTCGCCAGGCTGCCGATGTTGCCGGCATTTCCGATTACGGATCGCGGGTTGAAGCTATCGAATTCCTGTTTGGCAAAACTGATTGGGCGCAGGTTGGGGTCGATCAGAGGGATCAACGTTGATGACGCCGGGGTAGTGAGAACGTCTACCGACGCTGAAGGAAACGCCTCTCGAATCGACCGAATTGCCGGCTCGGTAAGGATCATGTCGCCGAGATCGGCCAGCTTGATCGCCAGGATGCGTTCAAATTGCATTGGCTGCATCCTCAATGACTTGCATTGTCGTCCTGGCTGCTTCCTGCCAGCTGAACTCCTGGCTGCGTGCCAGCCCACCAGCAATCAGGTTCGGCGCACGCCGGCCGTCCAGCGCTTCACGAATACCGGCTGCAATTGCATGTACTGATTCCGGGTTGACGAGTACACCGGCATCGCCGGCTACTTCGGCGAGGCTCCCCCGGTTGCTGACAACGACCGGTGTGCCGGATGCCATAGCTTCGAGAACACCCATGCCGAAGCCCTCGAAGAGCGACGGCATCGCGAATGCCGAGGCCGAACGGTAGAGCGCTGGAAGGTCGTCGTCTGGAAGATAGCCGGTTCGGACAATCTGACTTCGGTGGCTGGATGCCTCGATCCGCGCTTCAATCGGCTCGCTCATCCAACCGGGCCGGCCAACGATGACCAGTGTCAGATCGGGCTGGTCGAGCAGTTCAAACGCTTCGACCAGTCGTTCGACATTCTTGCGAGGTTGGACGGTGCTGACGAAGAGGACGTAGGGCTGGCAGATGCCATATTGCTCGAGAACTCTGCTGTCCGCATCGTTGTGTGCAGGAGTGTATCGCTGGTGATCGACGCCGTGATGGATGACGCTGATTATGTCGGGGTCGGCGTTATAGAGCGAGATGAGGTCGTCGCGTGTCTGGCTTGAGATGGCGATGATTCTGGCAGCTGAGCGGACATTCCAACGGGTCGTCCGGTCGAGCATGATCCGCTGTCGCCGAGGGTGAGCATCCGGTTCATGGAGATAGCCGAGGTCGTGAATAGTGACGACGGTTGCGCGTGGATGCCAAGCTGGAACGACATGTGAAGGCACAAACAGGGCGTCGGGGCGGTCGCGTCGCATTGCCCGGGAGAGACCGATATGGGTCCATAGCCGGCGCGGTCCGCTCGTAACCAGTGTGGTGCCGGGAATTGGATCAACGCGGTGTCCGTCACGGGCATAGAGCGTGATTGGTGGTGCGTCTGGCAAGCCGGCAAGGTGATTGATGATCTGGACAGAGTAGTTCTCGGTGCCGGTTCTGGCACCGGATATCATCCGGCTGGCGTCGATGGCGAGACTATTGATGGCCATACCGGTGAACCATTTCACGGATCGTGCTGAGGACGGTAGCAGCTTCTATTGCGAGCATACA
>CAZRNC010000426.1:0-2954 GCA_964601285.1 uncultured Thermomicrobiales bacterium
GAGTCAACGTCGATGTTGTAGAAGCCGGCAGCAATGGCCTTTTTGGCCAGATCGCGGACCCCCTGAACCTGGCCCTCCGGGTCAGTTTTGTAGTCAGCAGCGCTGATCTGGAAGTGGTCGCCCTGGATGAAGACCGGGCCGGGGTGTGCCTCGCGGATGGCAGCAGCAAGGATGACTGCGGCGAATTCGTCCGGCTCCTGCTCGGTGTAGCCGATTTCCGAGCGGGCAATTTCGAAGATCACCTGTCCGGTGTTCAGCTTGCGGGCAGCCTGAAGGACGGTGCGGGCGAAGTCGTAGGTCATGCCCCGGACGTTGATCGCAGGAGTCGTCTTGTTCGCCCAGACGTTCTGGCCGCCGGCCATGTAGTACTCGTGAATCGAGGCAGCCGGGCAGCCAAGCTCCTGTGAGATTTCCCAGATCAACCAGCGAGCGGCTTCCTGCACGTCATCGCTTCCGAAGACTGCTGCATAGACCAACTGGTCGGTGAAGTCGGAGCGGAGTCCGTCTGCGTTGCTGACATTCACGCCGTCGGATGTGACCGAGCCGTACTGCCCGAATCCATCGAGGAGTTGCCTGACCGATTCAAACGTTTGCATGGTGTTGCCATTCCTTCCCGTACCACTGTCCAGGCAGGGAATCCGCCACGACTCCCGGCCGGCAGGGTTCTTTGTTTCCTGTATTGATGATACCCGGAACGCCCGGAAGATGGGTCATTTTCCGGATGTACCGGGCAGACAAACGTCCTATTCCACAATCAGCGTGCCTACCATGCCGAGTGCTTCATGGCCGGGAACCGAGCAGTAGAAGCGGTACTCACCTGGCGTTTCTGGAACGTCCAGCACCAGCACCGCCTTGGATCGCGGCTGAGCCTCGATCTTCAGGGACTCTCCATTGAAATCGTCGATCGTCAGGTCATGGATGATCGAATCTGGATTGTCGAGCACCAGCGCGACCTTTTCGCCCGGTCGCAGGAAGATCGTATTCGGGGCGAACCGCATGTCTCTGGCGATGATTTCAATCGTCCGGTCAACATCGTCGGGAATCGGTGTTTCGCCGGCTTGCTCAGACCCGCAACCCGCCAGGATCGCCGCCAGCACTGCCAGCAGAAGAAAGAACCGAGTTGAAACAAGATATCGCAAAGTGTCTCAGTTTCTAGAGATATTGATCAAACCAGTTACAGATGCGTTCCAGACGTTCGACCCGGTGGACCGGTTGACCCGCTCGAGAGAGTCCATGACTCTCATCCGGGAAGCGGACGAACTCGACCGTCTTGCCCAGTGACTTCAACGCGGTGAAGAACTCTTCACCCTGGCTGATCGAGCAGCGCAGGTCGTTCTCCGAGTGGAGAATCAGCAGTGGTGTTTCGACATTCTTGACATAGGTGATTGGTGAGTGCTTCGCGTACGCTTCGGGGTTGTCATAGGGTGTGCCGCCGAACTCCCACTCGCTGTAGCTGAATGCAAAGTCGCTCGTTCCGTAGAGCGAGTACCGGTTGGCGGTTGAACGCTGGGTGACCGCTGCCCGGAAGCGGTTGGTCTGGCCGATGGCCCAGTTGGTGATGTAGCCACCATAGGAGCCACCGGTGATCCCGATCCGGTCCGGATCGACGAAACCGAGCGACTCCAGGAATGGCACGCCGCCCATCACGTCGCGATAGTCAGCACCACCCCAGTCCTCGCGAGTGGCGGCGACCCACTCCTGTCCGTAGCCGGTCGAGCCTCGCGGGTTGGTCATCAGGACCACATAGCCCTTGCCGGCCAGCACCTGCATCTCATGGAAGAATCCGGTTCCGTACATCCCGTGTGGGCCACCATGCACCTCGATGATTGCCGGGTACTTCGCCTGTTCGTTCAGGTTTGGTGGAGTCAGCAGCCAGCCGTGGACGCTAACGCCAGGATCGCTCTCGTAGGTCACCTCGCGGACGTTGGCGACCTGGACCTCGTCCAGCCAGGCGCTGTTGACGCTGGTGAGTTGCCGTTCGTTGCCGGCCGGCGTCAAGACGAAGAGTTCGGTTGGGGTGGTTGGTGTGCTGGCAGCGAAGACGATCGTGCCATTTTCGGCAACCGTGAACGACTGGATGTCGCGAACTCCGCCGATAGTCTTCTGCGGTGACCCGTTGATCGGGCAGGTGGAAATGTTGATGCTACCGCGGTCGCTGATCATCGAGAGGATGGCATCGCCGCTGGCGTTCCAGGTTGGACCGGCGGCCGGCAGACCATAGCGTGAATCGGAGATCGCCGAGTTGCCCGGTTCGCGGTCAAGACCGCCCATCAGCGTCCGGGTTTCGTCGGTTGCCTGTTCCCAGACGTAGATGTCATCAAGCGTCGTTCCGCCAAATTGCTCGGTGGCAGGATGGCCGTAGAAGGCGAGTTGCGTTCCATCGGCCGACCAGGATGGAGCGGAGTACCAGCCGTCCCCCGGCGATACCTGGTGCAACTCGCCGCTGTCCAGTTTCAGTAGCCAGACATCGGATCTGGTGTTGGCATCACGCTCATCGGTGCGGTTGGAGACGAACGCCAGAGAGGTGCCGTCAGGGGAAGGCGCCGGCGAAACGCTGTGGAAATCGCCGCTGGTGATCTGTTCGGCGTCGCCACCGTTTCGGCTGACACGGTAGATCTGCCGGCGCTTGCCATCCCAGAAGCCCTCGCCGTCCATCTTGTGAATGAGTGTATTGATGACCTTGGTGTCGCTGGAGCGCGGTGTTTCGAGTTCCGCTTTCGAGACAAAGAAGAGAGATTCACCGTCTGGTGCCCAGCAAAAGTCGGAGACTGCGTTCGGGCCGGAGGTTGCCTGCCAGGCTTCGCCACCATCGACCGGCATCACCCAGACCTGGTTGCGATCCTTGCGATTGGAGAGGAATGCCAGATGGCTGCCATCCGGCGACCAGCGCGGGGCGGCGTCGCGTGCCTTGCCGCTCGTGAACCTGAGGGGCTTTGCATCGCCGGCAACATCGG
>CAZRNC010000427.1:0-2948 GCA_964601285.1 uncultured Thermomicrobiales bacterium
CGGGAGGTCAGCCATGCTGCCGGAACGGCGATAGCGATCGTCGAGGTGGTCACAATCGCGCCGAGGATGACGGTGTTCTTCAACAGGTCGAAGGTTCTGGCCCGCCAGACCATGTCGATCAGGTCGGTCCGGCCCTGGGATGCGCGGATGAAGAGATAGACCAACGGCAGGAGCATGACGAAGCCAACCAGAAGCGCCGGTAGCCAAACGACTACCGGCGCACCTTTGGTTAGCGGGTTGCGGCGGAAGATGCGTCCGGGTCGTTTTGACGGCTCCCGGTTGCTTGTTTCATCTTCGCCTGATGTCACAGGTTAGAGGACTCCCACCTCGGTCATTAACGCCAATGTACCTTCGAGATCGTCAAGCTGGGACAGGTCAACATCCGGCGTCTGAATCTCGTCCAGCGGCACCAGGTCCGGATGCACCGGGACACCTGCTGCCAGCGGGTACTCATACGTTTCTTCCGCGAAGTATACCTGTGCTTCCTCGCCGAGCATGAACTGCATGAACACATCGGCGGCTTCCGGGTTCGGAGCGGTCGTCAGGATACCTGCGCCGGCGATATTCACCAGCGCTCCCGGGCTGCCATCACGGTAGATGTAGTTGGCGGCCGGAAGGGTTCCGCCAGCTTCTGCCTGGCGTGGATGCAGGTAGTAGTGGTTGACCAGCCCGGCTTCAATTTCGCCTGCGGCGACGGCATCGACGATGCCACCGTTGCCGGAGAAGACGACGCCGGTCTGGGCCATGCCCCCCAGCCACTCGCGGGCGACATCTTCGCCTTCAACCAGGCGCAAAAGCGTTACGAAGGTCTGGAGCGAGGCGTTGGTTGGTGCCCATCCAACACGGCCTTCCCACGCTGGATCGGTGAATTCGAGAATCGACGCCGGAATGTCGGCTTCGGTCAGGGAATCGGTGTTGTAAACAACGGCGCGAGCACGCGCGGTGACACCAATCCACTGTCCGCCAGAATCGCTGAAGCGTGGTTCTACCTCGCTGAGGAGATCAGCTGGCAGGTCGGCGAACATTCCAGCCTTGGCGATTGCGCCAAGTGCGCCGGCATCCTGGGCGAAGAAGACGTCGGCCGGGCTGTTATTGCCCTCTTCGAGAATCGTCGCGGCCAGTTCAGCGGTGCCGGCATACTGCACGGCAACGTCTGCACCGGTCAGTTCGGCAAAGCGTTGGATGATCGGATCGACCAGTGATTCACTGCGACCTGAATAGACGACCAGGCGCTGGCCGGCGAGCGGCAGGTCTGGTTCCGGCTCGTCGGTTGCGGTTGGTTCCGGTTCATCGGTGGCTGTTGGTTCTGGTTCGGATGTTGCTGTTGGGTCCGCCGCAGTCGTTGCTGTCGGATCGGTATCCGGCTCGTCAGTAGCGGTTGGCTCATCTTCCGGTTCGTCAGTCGCTGTTGGATCCGGCTCGGCAGCGGTCGCGGTTGGGTCCGCAGCCGGAACGGTCGTCGGGGTCGGGTCCTCATCATCATCGCCACAGGCAGCCAGCAGCGGCAGCGCCACCGCTACGGACAAGCCACCGGCGAAGCCGCGCAACACTGTGCGCCGGCTGACAAATCGTTCTTCCACCAGGGTCCACACCTCTCGAGTCTAATTCCGACAAAAAAAGTCGGGATGAGAATACTCTGATGAGGAACGAAAGTCAAACACGATTCAGGCAAGGCAGTGCCGGATTGTACCGGAATTTACTTCAGGGTCGGCTGAAAGTGGTCAAATGCGCCCGGTTCGACATCGACGGTGCGCAGGTCCAGTCCCTTGATCCGGATTGGTGCGGTCTTTTCCTTGGCCGCGACCAACGTGCCGATCTGTTGTGGTGCGGGCAGCTTGAAGCGTTTGAAGAGGGCCTGCACGCGACCAAACGTCTCTTCGTTGCAGGCGAAGAGCAGTTCGAAATCCTCGCCGCCGCGGGTCCCCAGTTCGAACCAGTCGTCCGGGAAGTTCCAGCGAACGGCGGAAGGAACCGGAATCTGGTCCTGGCGCAATGTCGCCATGACACCACTGGCAGCGCACATCTTCGGAAGGTCGCCAAACAGGCCGTCGGAGATGTCCATCGCTGCTTCGACGCCGGCGCGGCGAAGGAGGATACCTTCCAGCACCTTTGGAAGCGGCCGCCGGTGGGCATCGAGCATTTGCGGTGCGCCATCCACCCGGATCGTATTCTGGTTGAGAATGCGAACCCCGGCTGCAGCCATCCCAAGTGGCCCGGTAACGGCCAGAATGTCACCAGGACGGGCACGGTCGCGCCGTAGTCCGGCGGCACCGCGGGGCAGTTCTCCCATAACGGTCACCGAGATGATCGTCTTGGCCTGGCTGCGCACGACGTCCCCGCCGATGATCCGCAGCTGGCACTTGCGGCCGAGGTCCATGGCGCCCTTGTAGAGGTCATACACCCAGTTATCGCGAGTGGCGCTTCGCAGGCCGAGCGAAACCACAGCAACCCGTGGGCGTCCGCCCATCGCAGCAATGTCGCTGACATTGACGGCGATTGCCCGGTGGCCAACGGATTCTGCGTTGCTCCAGTCGTGGCGGAAATGACTACCTTCGATCAGCATGTCGGTAGAGACGACCACCTGGTGGCCGGCCCGCGGCTGCCAGATGGCAGCGTCGTCGCCTGGTGGCAGGATAACGCCCGACGATTTCACCCGGTTGGACTTGAGATGGGAGGTGATGCCCTGGATCAGTCCGAACTCACCGATCGAGGAAACCGTTTCACCTTTGGTTGGCTTGCTCTTGCTCATGGAATTCTCCCTACCGCCCTGCCAGTGCCCGTTGATAGACGCCGGCAGTCAACCGGGCGGTCTCTTGCCAGGTAAACGACGCCGACCGTTCCAGCCCACGTCGCTCCAATTGTTGCCGAAGTTCACTATCCGCGGCCAACCGCAGCATAGATTCTGCCAGACCGGGGGTATCGTCCGGGTCGACCAGTAGTCCGGCGTC
>CAZRNC010000428.1:0-2946 GCA_964601285.1 uncultured Thermomicrobiales bacterium
GGTCAGCAGCGTAATTTGCGCTCCGAACTGGGCAATCGTGTCCCCGGTCCAAAGCCTGACAAACGACGGGTTCTTCAGCAGAGAACCCGCTACTCCCGCTTCCGGGGCTTCCTGAATTGTGATACGTGACATGAAGAGATACTCCCGAAATCCGCCGGGAGGATCGCGATTGCGCTATCCTCCGCTGTCCAATGCGCGCTTACAGGACAGCGGTCAGGAAAGTTCGAGGTGGTAGGTCGTCGATGGAAGCATGATCGGGAATCCATACATCTACAGGACTGTTACAGACAGCAGATGATACCAGACGGTGTCGCCTTGATCGCCTGCTGGAACTGCCCCGTTGTCTGGTAGTCTTCAGCATAGGTAGTGTTTTCACACCATCTCGACAGGAACGATCCATCATGAACGAATCACCGCCAGAACAACACAATCGGGTTATGCTGCTGGTTTCGCCGGCAACCTACCGCTCCGGAGCGTTTGCCAAAGCCGCCCAAAAGCTGGGGCTGGAGACGATTACGATCATCGACCTTCCGGGCGAACTCTCGGAACGATCCAGATATGAGTATGCTGTCGATTTCGGCAAGATCGATGCCTCGGCCGAACATCTCATCGAGATCGCAAGCAGGTCTCCGGTGGATGCCGTTTTGTCCCTCGATGACGCTGCAACCGAACTTGCTGCCGTGGTTGGTGCACGACTTGGATTGCCTAGCAATACCCCAGAATCGGCCACTGCCGCGCGCGACAAATATGTGATGAGAACGCTGTTGCGCGAAGGTGGTGCTCCAGTACCCGGGTTTGAACTGGTCTCAGCCGCCAGTGATCCGGTGCAGCTTGCTGACTCGATCGAATACCCATGCGTAATCAAACCGATACGTCTATCAGGCAGCCGCGGTGTTATCCGGGCAAATGATCCGGAAGAGTTTGTCGCGGCATTCAACCGGATCGTCCGGATGCTCACGAGCGATGGTTATGACCCTGCCACCAGCAACCTGCTGGTCGAGACCTACATCCCCGGTATCGAGGTGGCGCTGGAAGGATTGCTCACCAACGGATCGCTCCAGGTGCTGACGCTCTTTGACAAGCCGGACCCGCTGGTTGGGCCATTCTTCGAGGAGACGATTTACCTCACCCCGTCACGCCTTCCGGAAGCCACTCAGCAAGCGATCTTCGATGCGACCGCCGTCAGCGCAAGAGCTTTGGGCCTCAAGCATGGCCCGGTGCACGCTGAACTGCGGGTCAACGACGCCGGGGCCTGGATGGTCGAACTGGCAGGTCGGTCAATCGGTGGGCTATGTTCCACTATTCTGGAATTCGGCGCCGGTGCCGCATTGGAAGAGATCATCCTGCAGCACGCTGTTGGCAAAGAGATTCAGACGACCGAGCTCAAGGATGTCGCCGCCGGCGTCATGATGATCCCGATTCCCCAAGGCGGCATGTTGCGAGGTTGTTCCGGAATCGAGGACGCATTGGAAGTTGACGGGATCGAAGGAATCGAGATCACCGCACCGCTCAACTATCCGGTTGTCCCGTTGCCGGAAGGCGCCAGCTATCTCGGGTTCATCTTTGCCAAGGGTGAAACCCCGGAAGACGTCGATGCCGCCCTCCGGGAAGCGCATGCCCGGATCGAGTTCAGAATTGAGACGATTATTCCAGTCGCTGTCCAGCGATAGAGTGCGCCCGCTACTTGCGGCGCGGTGCGCCCTTTGCCGGCGGTCCGCCTTGACCAGGGGGTACCCAACCATCAGGCAGCCTGGCGTCTTCGCCGAAGAAGAACTCAAGCATCTCCTTGCGAAGCAGTTTCCGGGTTTCCGGGTCAGACGGGTGTAACCCATAATGGTTGATCAGGAGCGTCGCATGTTGCGCCCAGAGTTGATAACCCTCGGCCGACACCTCGTTGAAGATGCGCTCGCCGAGTTCACCCGGGAACGGCGGGGCCTCAAGGCCAGGGAGTTCACGTCCGATTTTTACGCAGTTGACCATTCGAGGCATCTATCATCCTCCGATGCGGTGGTGGTGCTTAATCTTGGCGGGACAGTTTGTGCCCTGCAACGCCAACTCTACCACTCGGAATCGACGAATTGGCCATGATGCTCTTCGCCAGTGAGTGCCACTTTGCCTGGGCAGTGCTTCAAACCCTGCTGAAACTTGATATGAATCCCTCTGCCGTAATCTTGCCAGGTCACAGATCGCTCACTGCGCCCCTGGCAGTACACCCCCCTGCTATCGCTCTCGCGATGGCAAACAACCAGGAGAGCGTCACCAGCACTGCCCAGTCTGCCGGAATCCCTGTCTTCCGAATTGGCAAGCCAACGCCAGAAACGATCGAACAGCTTCCCGGCACTGAGAAACGACCGATTCTGCTGAGCGTCTGCTACCCGAGGCTCATTCCAGTAGCAACGGTCGAGCTGTTTGCAGACCACTCGTTGAACATTCACCCATCGCTCTTGCCCGATCTTCGCGGACCCGATCCGATGTTTTGGACGTTCCATCGCGGAACCCGGATAGCCGGGGTGACACTGCACAAGCTATCGCCCGAATACGATGCCGGGCCGATCGTTGCCCAGCAACAGGTCGATTGGGTTGAAGGTGAATCGGAATCCGCACTGGAGTCCCGCCTGGCCACGGTCGCCGGGAACCTACTCTCCACCTTCCTGGAAGCACCATATCCGGGCGTCGAGCAGGAACACGTCAACGCAACCTGGGCGCCAATGCCGGCAGAAGCCGATTTCCGGGTAGGACCAGACTGGTCCAATCAACGAACGTTCGACTTCGTTCAGGGAATCGGGGAACGAGGGTTCCCGATTCACTCTGAATCGGACGAGGAATCCTGACGAAAGTGGAAACTTCGAACGTCGGAAATGCCCCCGCAGGGGTAGGGCGCATGGCAATGTGCCCCATTCGCATCAAGTTAAGCCAATTCCAACGAAGAGAGCACCGGTTCAATTT
>CAZRNC010000429.1:0-2944 GCA_964601285.1 uncultured Thermomicrobiales bacterium
GTTGGAATTGGCTTAACTTGATGCGAATGGGGCGTATGCAAGACGCCCCTACGAAAATGAACCAAACTCTCGCATGACACGATACGCTGGTCGAACTACTGAGTAGCAGGCCACATGGTCTCTCCCGTACGGGTTTCAGATCCCCTGTGGTCTTGTACCGAGCGAAGCGGAGTCGATGGATCTTGAGCCACGAATCGTTCGAGGTGAAGGCAAGTCTCATGGAAAGAGATCCTTCGACTTCGCTCAGGATGACAGATAAACTGGTCTACTCCTGTTTGAACATCGTGGCATTGAGCGCGGACGCATGCAATGCGCCCCTACGGATTTTCGGACTGTCGCTCCGCCTGCACTTTCACCCTTCGAAACCCTCAGCGTTCGCTCAGACATCCCCTCATATGCCCCGTCCAGGGTTGTACGTACACTCTGGAATCGCTATACTGTGGATAAAGGTGGGGTGTTGTGGGGATAAGTGGGGTGTGATGTGGATAACATCGCCGCTGCGGACTCTCCCGAGTTGGCGGAGCACCGATGTTTCTTGGGCGACATAATCATAATCTGGATGCCAAGGGACGTCTGGCGCTGCCGGCACGATTCCGGGACAAGCTTTCCGATGGGGTAGTGATTACCCGCGGGTTTGATCCCTGTTTGCTGGTCTATCCGCTGGAAGCCTGGATGCCGCTGGCCGAACGGGTCGCCTCGCTGTCGATCAGCGATCCCGATGTCCGGACGTTGCGGCGGATGCTCTTTGCCGATGCCGTGGATGTCCAGCTGGACGGGCAGGGGCGAGTGCTGGTTCCGGCTGAACTCCGCCAGTATGCGTCGATCGAACGTGAAGCAGTGGTTGTGGGAGTCCACACCTTCATCGAGATCTGGACCCCGTCGACATGGGAGCATCAGTCTTCCAGCATCGACCGGGAAGGCGCATCGGTTGCCGAGCGGTTGGCAGATCTGATCTAGGTGACGTCTGACGACTAAACCGGAATGTATATATTGAGCGTGTTGATGGCAATGGAATCATCCAATCCATCCTCTGCTTCGTCCGGTCACCTGCCGGTGATGGCGGAAGAGGTGCTGAACGGTCTCCGGCTCGCGCCGGGGCAGACCGTCGTTGATGGCACCTTCGGCGGCGGTGGGCATGCCCGGTTAATTGCTGAACAGATCAGCCCCGGTGGCATCCTGCTGGCAATCGACCGTGACGCCGAGGCAGGCAGCAGGTTCATGGAATCTGCCATTCCAGGACATTTCTTCCATGGCAGCTACGCCGATATGAAGACCTTTGCCGGCCTCGTTGGCATTCAACAGGTCGATGCCATCCTGCTGGATCTCGGCTTTTCTTCGTTGCAAATGGATAATCCGGCGCGCGGCTTCAGCTTTCAGGCGAGCGGCCCGCTGGATATGCGTTTCGACCAGACCAGCGGTCAAACGGCGGCCGACCTGGTGAACGAGCTTGATGCCGAAGACCTGGCGAACATTTTCTATCGCTACGGCGACGAGCGCAACTCCCGGCGGATTGCCCGTGCCATCGTTCGTGAGCGCGAAAAGGAACCGTTTGTTTCCACCGGTTGGCTGGCAGCGGTTGTCGAGACTGCCGTTGGTGGCCGGCGCGGGGCACGGACGCATCCCGCAACTCGCGTGTTCCAGGCACTGCGGATTGCAGTCAACGGGGAACTTGAGGAGCTTGAACGGGGATTGCGGGCCGGGCTTGAGTTGCTGAAACCAGGTGGCAGATTTGTCGTGATCGCGTTCCATTCCATCGAAGACCGGATTGTCAAAGAGTTCTTCGCGGCCGAGCGACGTGGATGCGTTTGTCCACCGGAGTTGCCGGTCTGCGTTTGTGGCAGGAAACCTACACTGGATACCATCGGCCGAGCCGTGAAACCATCGCCAACAGAAACTGCAAACAATCCTCGTGCCCGGAGTGCCATCGTGCGGATTGCCGAGCGGTTGCCATGACGATTGCCACCCCTCCGGGAAGTGAAGAGCGCCGGACTGCGCCACCACCACGGGTGCGTCGGCTTGGGAAACCGGCCGTAAGGCAACCGCGAAGCAGGGTCAGTTCCGCGATCATCTATATCATCGTTGCTGTGCTGATCGCTGCTGTTGGGCTGCTCTATCTGGTTCAGACCAACCATGTCGCCAGTCTTGGCTATGAGATGAGCCGGCTCCAGGCCGAACGGACCGGCATTGCCAACCGCAACGAAGCATTGAACTACCAGCTTGCCGAATATGAAGCGCTGCTCCAGGTTGAGGAAATCGCGGTCGGCCAGCTTGGCATGCAGGAGGCGACGGACTATCTGTTTCTGACGGTTCCTCGCCCGGCAAACGAACGATTACCGCTGATCGAACCGGTCCAGGCAGAAGAACCCGGATTGATCGAGCGCATCTGGCGTGGGATGACCGGCTCGTCGGTCGCTGTTGCTTCCACATCGGAGCCGGCGAGTGAATAGCGCAGGTGGACATCGGCTTTCGCCCTGGCGCATCCAGGCCATCCTGGCTGTTTTTGTGCTGCTCTTCGGCTACATCGTCGTTGAAGTGTTCCGGATTCAGGTAGTCCACTCCCGTGAAATTGGCGAGCAGGCAGTCGCTGAACGGTACCGGGAGAGTGATATCCCGGCCCGGCGGGGAGACATTCTCGATGCAAACGGGGTCCGGCTCGCCACCAATGTGCCGGCCGGGAGAATCTCGGCGATCATTTCGCTAATCGAGGACAAGCATCTGGTTGCAACCCAACTTTCGCCGCTGGTCGGCCGGTCAGTGGAAGATATCGAGGCGGCGCTGAACGAGCCGGGGCTTGAATGGGTACTCCTTGCCCGGCGGCTCTCCCCGGAAGCAACTGCCCAAATCGAAGAGATGGACATTGAGGGCATTGTTATCGACTTCGAACCGCGACGTGCCTATCCCTCGAACAGTTTCCTCTCGCATGTCCTCGGGTTTGCGAACTACG
>CAZRNC010000430.1:0-2920 GCA_964601285.1 uncultured Thermomicrobiales bacterium
TCCGGCGAATGCGTCCCCGGGCAAGCTCGTCCAGGCGCGAGCCTACGGCGCAACCGTCGTCGCGGTCGAAGGTAGCCGCGACGCAGTTGCAGCAGCAGCCCACCAGGCGGTCGAAGACGATCCTTCCTCGTTCTATGCCGGCCACAACTGGCACGCTGTATTCGTTGAGGGGGTGAAGACCTGGGCGTTGGAAGTCTGGGAACAGCTTGGCGGCAGCCTGCCGGTGGCAGCGTTCATCCCAACCGGCGGCGGCAGCGCATTCGTTGGCGCACACCGAGGGTTTGGTGCCGTTCCCGGACGAATGCCCATGCTGATTGCCGGCCAGCCGGGGGCCTGCGCCCCAATCGTCGCTGCCGACCAGCAAGGGCTGGATGACATCCCAGCCATCACGCCCGGCGACACCTTGGCTGAAGGGACAAAGATCGGCCATCCGGCTCGTCGCCGGCAGATCCTGACGGCTATCCGCGAATCTGGTGGCTGGGCCGAAGCCGTCAGCGAAACAGACATCCGCGAAGCACTCCGGGAACTTTGGAGTCAGGGCATCTATGCCGAACCAACAGCAGCCGTCGGCGCCGCCGCCTTCCGCAAGGCCGTTTCTGCCGGCCGGCCACTCCCCGACGGCGACATCGTCATCCTCATCACCGGAAATGGCCTCAAGGCGACCGAGACGATCGGCGATTTGATGGCTAATTCGTAGGGGCGACCTGCGTTCGCCCGCGTCAACTCCAAGTGACGTCAAACCGGGCGAGCGCAGGCCACCCCATTCGCAGCAAGTCAAGAAAGGGCGGAGGCGCTCAACCTGTCATCTCGACCGAAGTGGAGAGATCTCGTCCGACTAGGTCAATCCAGAGTAGAACCCGTTCGGCGGACGATGTCGATCACTGCAACACAATCCGTGTCGAGATCTCTCCGCTTCGGTCGAGATGACAATTGCAGTTTGGAGCCCACGCCAGTGAACTTCGCCTAACTTGATGCGAATGGGGCGAGCGCCGACCGTCCCCAACGAAAGAAGTGTTCATTACCCCCGTGTCAACGCCGCCATGACACTGTTGACCGTTCGGACCTGACGCTGGGAGAACGCCATGCGACCATTGCGGGCATGGCTGTTCGAGACATAAGAAATGACGATGTCCTCGACCGGGTCGACCCAGAGCGTGCAGCCGCTGGCTCCACCGTGGCCGAAGCTTTCCGGTGAGAGCAAATCGCCACCCATCGACGAAAGCCCCTTGAGCATGAACCCAACTCCCCACGGCTGGGCAGCAGTTCCGCTAAAGGGCGGAGAAGTCCCGGCGGTAGCCGGCTGTGTTGTGACGTTTCCACCTGTCTGGTCGCTGGTCATCGCCTTGATCCCGGCGTGGGAGAGAATCCGGGTCGTGCCACCCGGCGCAAACAACAGACCGAATCGAGCCATATCGGCGGCCGTTGCAACCGTGCCAAATGCAGGATGGGCCAGATCGAGCGCGTAGGGCGCGTTGTACATTGCGCCATCCGTCCCTGCAGCCAGCGGGTTATCCACGACTGCCAGACGTCCGTACTCGGACTCCGGCGGTGGCATGAACGTGTCAGCAAGCCCGCCGGGTTCAAGCACCAGCTCACGAACAAGCTCCGGGAAACTCCGGCCAGTCACCACGGTTGCCACCCGGCCGGCGATTGCAAAGTTGTAGTCGGCATAGCTCAGGTAGGAACCGGGAGAGAACAGCAGAGGATAGGTATACGCCTCATCGACCATCTCCTCGTACGGCGTGTGGTCAATCAGCAACTGTTCCATGTTCGGCGACTCGTAGATCAGGCCCGAAGTGTGGGTCAGCAGATGACGCAGGGTGATCTCGTCACGGCCATCGCCGGTGAAACCTTCCAGCACCGCCGCGACCGGCAGAGAGAGGCTTAACTTCCCCTGTTCAACCAGCACCATAATCATCGCCGCAGTGTAGACCTTGGAGATCGATGCCAACGGCCACAGGGTCGATGTAGATGCGGTAACTCCTTCGCGGGCATTGCCTGTTGCCCAGTCCAGAACCATCTCGCCACGATGGGCGACGGCAACCGCCGCGCCGGCGATCTCGCCACGCTCGATATGACTATTAATGCTCTCCTGGACATACTGAAATCCAGTGTCGCCAGAATCCATTCCCGTCACCTCTGTACCTTCGTTCGTGTGTCTCGATTCAATTCGACAGTAGTCTAACCGTTCTCCGGGCGTTGCAGCATGTAGACTTTGCGCTTGCAGGCAACATTTCGCAATGAAGGGCAATGATTCTTGATGAGTGACTTGAGAACTGGCGGCGAGGCAGCCATCGCAGCCCTTGAGGCTGCCGGAGTCGATGTGGTGTTCGGCATTCCCGGAGTCCACACACTCGGTCTATACGACGCACTCCAGAACAGCAGTATCCGCCATGTGCTTGCTCGTCATGAACAGGGCGCCGGTTTCATGGCCGATGGCTACGCACGGGCAACCGGCAAGCCAGGAGTAGCGTTAATCATCACCGGACCAGGCATCACCAACGTGGCAACCCCGGTCGGCGAAGCCTATTCAGACTCTTCGCCGGTCGTCATCATCTCCTCGCAAATTGAACGGCCCTATCGCAACGCAATGCGCGGCAACCTGCACGACATCCGCGACCAATCCGGCCTGATGCGGATTCTCGCCAAGAAGTCAGTATCGGTTGACGCCTACGACCAGATTGCCACCGAGGTCTACAACGCCATACAGGAAGCCGCATCCGGCCGGCCCCGCCCTATCCACGTCGAAATTCCACTCGACCTGCTTGCCGAGAAGGGACGCGCCGGCCAGCCAAACCCGAACACAAGCTACCGCCCGGCCCCGACCCTGGAACAGGTCGAACAGGCAGCCGATCTGCTGGCAACCGCAAAGAAGCCGGTGATCTACCTTGGCGGCGGAGCCGTCAACGCCGGCCCGGCA
>CAZRNC010000431.1:0-1798 GCA_964601285.1 uncultured Thermomicrobiales bacterium
GAACCGGTGCTCTCTTCGTTGGAATTGGCTTAACTTGATGCGAATGGGGCGCAATTCATTGCGCCCGGTTGTTCGAACTGTTTCCGGTTTTGGCTTGTACATGCCGGTCTATTTGTCATCCCGGGCTTCACCCTCCGTCATCCCGAGCGAAGTCGAGGGACCTCGAGCCTCGGATCTTGACTTCCCTTGAAAAGCAACGAGGCTCGAGATCCTTCGACTTCGCTCAGGATGACAGTCCATAGACCGTTCTTCTTTAGGCAAATCGGTGGGCGCCATGGATTGCGCCCGTACGGTTTGAAGGCAATCCCCGGTGTCATTTTGTAACCCGCTTCACGAGGGCTGCGGGCAGACTAATCCGGCGATTGGGCTTCGCGGAGCAGGTCGATGGATTCCACGGCGTGGCGCAGGTGGGGGATGACGATGCTGCCGCCGACGACGAGGGCGACGTTTAGCGCGTCGTAGAGCTCGTCGTCAGTCCAGCCGGCTTCGACGCACTGCTCCAGGTGGTAGTCGATGCAGTCGTTGCAACGCAGGACCGCAGATGCCACAAGTCCAAGCAGTTCCTTGACCTGTGGCTCGAGCGCGCCCTCTTCGTATGCAGCGCTGTCCAGTCGGAAGAAGCGTTTGATGCCCAAATGGTCGATTTCAGAAATACGATCGTTCATCCGGGCGCGGTATTCCTGGAACTCGGTGAACCGTCCACTCATGTTACTTACCTTTCTCCTGCTTACAGAAAACCCGCGACTGGTGTCGCGGGTTGTTCGAGCTGAATTTTGACCGCGGTCAGACGGTGGCTGATGTGATCTGCTGGAGCTGGTCGACGGTGGAATTGGGGTCGCCTTCGGCGCCCATCAGCACAAGCACGATGGTGACCGGTGCCGGGTCCATTGCAGCGATCGCTTCCTGTGGTTCGGGGATGTAGCGGCCGTCGGTCCACTCGTAGCCATCCGCGGTTTCGCAGAGCCAGGTTCGGGATGCGATGGCGTTTGAGCCGAGCTTGCGGCGGGTTCGTTCCTGATAGCGATCGATCGTGCCATCGGTCGAAAGAACGAACACTTCAACCATCTTCCGGCCCTCATGTCTGAGCCGTTTCAGGACCTGTGCTGCTGTGCCTTCCTCGATCGGGTCGGCCGGATCGCTCCGTTGAGATTTCAAGAGAAACTGCACCAGGGTGCCTCCGTGTATTGTCTGAATGCGCTAACGCAGAACGTTTTACCGGTGAATGATACCAACTGATTCGCAGGTTGCCGGTCAGTCGTCGGCATACATAACCGGTTGTACGGTTGCCCGCTTCGTTCTCGGCTGGTTGAGCCAACCCGCTGCTTCCTTGGCGTGGTAGGTGATGATCTGGCCGGCACCCGCGCGCTTGATGGCGGTCAGGTTTTCCATGATGACCCGTTGCTCGTCGATCCAGCCCAGGCGCCCCGCCGCCTTGACCATCGAATACTCGCCGCTGACGTTGTAGGAGAGGATCGGCACGTCGAACCGTTCGCGCGCCCCGGCGATAACATCCAGATAGGCGAGAGCGGGCTTGACGATGATCGCATCGGCTCCCTCGTCGATGTCAGCAGCGATCTCCAGCCAGGCTTCGCGGGCATTTGCCGGGTCCATCTGATGACTGCGCCGGTCGCCAAACTGGGGTGTCGAATCTGCTGCCTCGCGGAACGGGCCGTAGTACCCGGATGCATATTTGGCAGCGTAGGAGATGATCGGCAGGTTCAGGAACCCTGCCTCGTCGAGTGCCCGGCGCATCGCCTGGACGCGGGACGAGTTGCGCGCCCGTGTCGCCGCGCTGGCG
>CAZRNC010000431.1:1808-2912 GCA_964601285.1 uncultured Thermomicrobiales bacterium
CGCGGCCATCCATCATGTCTGACGGCGCGACGATATCGACGCCGGCCAGTGCCTGGGCAACCGCGGTTTGTGCCAGCAGTTCGAGCGTTGCGTCGTTGTCGATCCAATCGCCATCGAGGATGCCGCAATGGCCATGGTCGGTGTATTCGCACATGCAGACGTCGCCAATGACGACCATCTCCGGGGCAACGCGTTTGAGTTCCCGGATCGCCTGCTGGATGATCCCGTGGTCGTGATAGGCGTCCGACCCGACACTGTCCTTGACTTCGGGGATGCCAAAGAGCAGTACCGCTCCGATGCCCAGCGATTGCAGCTCGTCTGCTTCTGATGCGAGTTGGTCTACGGAAATCTGCCAGATGTCCGGCATTGAACTGATCTCGTTGCGGGTGTTTGTTCCATGGGTGACGAACAGCGGGTAGATGAAATCGGATGGTTGGACGACGGTTTCCCGAACCATTCGCCGGGTACCTTCGGTTGCCCGTAGCCGCCGGTAGCGCCTGAATCCATTGCTCATCGTCGTTTCCTCTCAAACTCAATAATCGCGTTTACCAGACCAGCAGCCGTCGAATCGGCCGCGATGACATCGACGTCGTAACCGGCCGCGGTCAACTCCTGAGCGGTGATCGGACCAATGCAGGCGATCGTGACATCCGGTGGCAGTTGCCCCCCAAGCAGGTGAAGCGTGTTTCGCACGCTTGAAGGAGAGGCAAAGGTCAGCATGTCCACCCCACCGCGCTGGATGTCGTCAATCAACGCCCGGTCGACCTCACCCGGCATGCAGGTGCGATAGACCGGGACGCACTCAACAAACGCGCCGGCTTGTCGGAGGCCGTCCGGGAGCACCTGGCGGGCAGACGCGGCGACCGGTAGCAATATCCGCCTGCCGGCAACACCCTGTGCAAGCAATGCTTCAAGCACGGCTTCGGCAACAAATGATTCCGGGATGAGGTCGACCGCTATGTGTGCTTGTTCGAGTGCATCTGCGGTTGCGGTTCCAATCGCAGCAATCTTCGGCATTGGACTCAGCCGGCTGATCTGATCGCCGGTTAGCCGGGCCGTATTGGCGCTGGTGAAAATGATCCAGTCCCAAGGAGTTTCGAGCGC
>CAZRNC010000432.1:0-2889 GCA_964601285.1 uncultured Thermomicrobiales bacterium
CGAGCGCTTCACCATCACTCAGGTCAGCGGTACGTAGGCAAATGTTCTGGTGGTTGGGCATGTGCGTTTCATCGAAGCCGGCAACCGTCCCGAGCAGCGTTGTGCCTGACCAGACCTCATCGCCTACCAGGATGACCGCACCCGCTTCGACCTCGAAGAAGCCGATCAGTGCCACACGGTCCACCCGATCACCCGGGGTAGCGTCCTCATCTGTCGACATCAGTTCATGGATGACACCGGCAGGTGCAGCGCGAGAACGGAACTCCTTGAGTTCCAGGCCACGTTGATCGGTAACACCACGCAACACGGTAACAATCCTGCCCCGGAGGTCTCGCCGGGAAGCGTAGACATCGGTGCCGTAGACCAGAAACCCGCTCATGCTACGCCTCTTTTCGCTCAGGGAAGCGTGACGGTGGCATCCCAGGTTGCGGAGAGGACGCCGTAATCAATACCATCCACGAGAACATTGATGAAGCCGGCATTGCCGGAACTCACCGTTGCGACGTCGGCAATCAGCAACAAGGACTGACCGGCGAAGAGAGTACCCTCCCAGGACGCAGTTTCAGACCAGTCCAGCCACACCTGCACCCAGACTTCTTCGGTTGCGATCAACAGAAACTCGTATGAACCACCGCTGACAATCACGCTATCAACGATCGTTTGGTAGCCCGGCTCTGGTGACGGCTCATCGAAGTCTTCTTGCTCAACCGGAGGTTCAGTAGCCACGACAACCGGTGGATCGGTTGGCACCTCGACGACTGCCTCGGATGTTGGGGTTGCCTCATCGGGTGTTGGTTCCACCGTTGGTTCCGGTGTGGGCGTCAGGATGATCTGACCGATGAGTGACGTAGCCATCGGGGTGACAGTTGGCAATCCGGAAGTCACCTCTGCCTCTAATCCATCCGGCTGAAAGTAGGCCGAATAGAGCCAGGCAAAGACAATGGCCGAAACGATCAGCATGAATCCGATGATGGCGAAGTTGGGGACCCAGTGTGGACGGACGTTGATCGGCCGGGTAGCCGGCACGACCTGGATCGACTCGCCAACGCTCTCGATGTCTGTCGAGTCGTAGAGCGAAAGTATGGCCACCGAATCCAGGCCAAGATATTGAGCGTAGTTCTTGACGATACCCCGCGCATAGGCAGGAGGAGGCAATTGGGAGAAATCCTGGTTTTCGAGCGCTTCTAGATAGCTACGACTGATGCGGGTTGCCCGTTCGGCATCCCGTAGTGAAGCGCCTTTGTAGACGCGCGCCTGACGCAGCAGTTCCCCTAGATCGGACATAGTATCGACGACCGCTCCTCAAACCTCACTCCATCAACACGCCCTGATAACCCAAAGCGCCGGACGGTCGTTACGGCGAGCGGCTTACCATGATCGTGTGTCCCTCGCTCGTCCTGCTGGCCGTTCCTGGCGCGTTGCCGCATCTAGCAGTGGTGTTGGCCGTCCATGGTGCGACGTATCAGCACCTTCCAGCCAAACATCATCGCTCGGCATCCACCAGGTGCCCAGGCTCGAGCGACAGGCGAGTTGGTCGGACTGTACCATACGCCGTTCGCTGAATGCATACGGGTTGACGCACTGCCCGCGGGTGCCATCGCCGAACTGGCGGAAGTCCCGGCAGGTCCCGCAAACGCGCTTGATTCCACGCAAATGTTCGGCCCGGTCGATTGGATCGTCAGAGTCTGGCAGGCCGATCTCCTGGATTACCGGCAGCTCACGACGAGCGGGCCGTTTGCCAACGACATTGCCATCCACGCTGACGTGCCCATCGGAGAAACCTTGATTGCCCGAAGGGTCCTGGAGCACCCGCTGGATCTCGGCAACCGGAAGTTGCTCGGTTGGTTGCTGATCGCCCATTGGCTCTTCCGGCAACGGAACCAGCGGTCTGCCGGCACCGGACGCAGGATCAAGGTTTTCTGCTGACCACGGAGTCTGCCTGCGGCCAGCGGATTCATTCAGCGGTCGAGATCGCATGCGTTCCTCGATCTCGTCCATTGCCTCGCGGCGCCGGGCTTCGAGTTCACGCTTGCGCTCTTCTTCCATCCGGATGCGGTTCTCGAGTGCAGGTGTCCGGATCGGGATTACTTCCTGTTCCGGTTCATCAAACAACATCGTTGGTGCAGGGCCGAGATCTTCTGCCGGAGAGTAGGATGGAACGCGGATGGAGGTCACACGATCCGGCTCTTCACCAAGCGGTGAGAGAATTGGAACCATCTCCGAACCACCGAAGATCGTTGTTTCCGGTGATCGCGTTCCTGGTTGATTCTCTATAAGCTCATCAACCTCGCCGGCCGCCTGCTCTTCCGCGAGCAAGTCCGGGTGCGGCTCCCAGAGGTCCTGGTCCCAAGTATTTCTGCATGCTAGTTCAGATTGGCGAACGAGGACGACATCTCGCAATGCCTGTCGCTTGAAATGTTGGCACGTTCCCGAGTTGGCGACGCCTTTATCCTGGAAGTATTTACAGGTTCCACATTTACGTTTCATTCCCACCCCATGGTCCCACTCAGGCTCTGAACTCCGCGTTCGTACGCATCAGACGGAACCCACTTCCCGGCTGATGAACGCCCCGCGCGACGCTGCAAGAGTTCGTTGAAGCTGGTTCGATTGTAGCACCTATGACAGCACGACACATATGTACGTACACTCGAATTCCACCGCTTGACATTCCGCATCCGTTCGTTTCGATTCACGTTTTTGGCCCGCCATGTCGTTCATTTGTTTGCTTACGTCGACTACGATGGTTTCAGCATCGATCCGGGGTCGTCCATGTTATGACCAGAGGGGTATAATCCCGGGCTGTGGTGCGCGATCATCCACAAGAGCCTGGCAGGAGGCAACCAGTTGGAACCGTTACGACTCTTCCCACGACACGAACAACCCGTAGCG
>CAZRNC010000433.1:0-2876 GCA_964601285.1 uncultured Thermomicrobiales bacterium
CGGCGAGCGGATGTGGGCCGAAATGGGCCCCGGCGACTGGGCCGGCCGCGGCGTCGATGAGCTATCGCCCCAGACGTTCAACCGATTCGAGGATCGGTAGGGGCGCATCGCATGCGTCCGCCGTTGAACACCGCCAACGTTCAACGGTGACTTCCGACGTTGGTTGTGGGATTGCGCAATCCCGCAGGTGTTCCACGCGGACGCATGCGATGCGCCCCTACCACTCCGTAGTGATCATGTGCGATGCGGTTGTTGGGGATGGGTGGTGGTGTGCGAAAACTTCCTGTTCGAAGAGCAATGCGACTCCGAGAGTATGACTATACGGATCAGGGACCATATTTCATCACCATCTGCACCGCCGGCCGTGCACCGTTGTTCGGAGAGATTGCCGATCTCCAGATGACATTGAGCCCGGCCGGAGAAGTGGTGGCTCGTGAATGGGAACGAACCGCCGCCATCCGAGGCGATGAGATCATTCTGGATGCATTTGTTGTGATGCCCAATCACGTCCATGGGATTGTGACGCTTGTCAATCCGCCAGAACCCGATGGTTTTGAGATTCGAACCCAGAGTTCGAGCCTGTTGCGGCGGCCAGGGTCGCTAGGAGCATTCGTTGGCGGGTTCAAGGGTGCCGTAACAAGCGAGATTCGCAATCAAAACAACGACCCTGGCATGGCAGTGTGGCAACGGAATTATTATGACCACATTATTCGCAACGCACGCATACACGACAAGATCCGCGAATACATCGTGACCAACCCCGAACATTGGACCGACGACCGCCTCCACCCCAACCATCCCGACCCGTTCCCGCCAGAGATGTAGGGGCGCATCGCATGCGTCCGCGTACAGTGCCCACCGGGTTACGGATTCCCGGACAAACGTCGCGTGTCCTCGTTGAACGTGAGTGGGATCCAACGGCGGACGCATGCGATGCGCCCCTACCCCTTCGGGGATGGTTGCGCCATCTTCTTCCTGCTATACTCATTGCGAATAATTCTCAGGTGAGAATGAATCCTATCCTGACTGATTTAGTCCGGATTCATCGCAAGAAACATGTAGCAAGGGAAACACATGGGTGACGAAGAGACCCTTCTGGGGCGCTATGGACTGTTGCTGGCGACCGGGGTTACCGGCGTAGCCCTGCTGCTGGGCTGGCTGCTGGCACGGCTGGACATTATCGGGCCGAACGTCGAGGTTGCCTTCTACATCCTGGCCTACATCGCCGGCGGAACCCGGGCCGCGAAGGAATCGGTTGTCGCGCTCTGGAACCGCTCGGTCGAGATCGACCTGCTGATGGTGACGGCTGCACTCGGTGCGGCGGTTATCGGCCACTGGGTCGAGGGCGGTATCCTCCTCTTCCTCTTTTCGCTCGGCAACGCGCTCGAACATTACGCCATGGGCCGCACCACGCGGGCCGTCCGCTCGTTGATGGAACTCAGTCCGGACGAGGCGCTGGTCCGGCGGGATGGCGTCGAGGAACGCGTCCCGGTCGGCCAGCTGCGGATCGGCGACCTGATTCTCGTCAAGCCGGGCGAACGGATCGCCGCCGATGGCAACATCACCGCCGGCACCTCGGCGGTGAATCAGGCCCCGATTACTGGCGAATCGATGCCGGTCAACAAGGCAATCGGCGATGGCGTCTTCGCCGGCACAATCAACGGGCCGGGCGCACTCGAACTGCGCGTCTCCCGGCTGGCGCACGAAAGTACGCTGGCGAAGATCATCAAGGTTGTCCAGGACGCGCAGTCCGAGAAATCGGCCACTCAACGCTTCACCGACCGGTTCGAGGGACGCTATGCCATCGCGGTCATCGGCGGATCCGCGCTCTATCTGGCCATCCTGACCATGTTCGCCGGGTTCACCTTCACCGACGCCTTCTATCGCTCGATGATCCTGCTGGTGGTGGCCTCGCCCTGTGCGCTGGTCATCTCGACGCCGGCCTCGACGCTCTCCGCTCTGGCGAACGCCGCCCGGAACGGCATCCTGGTCAAGGGAGCTTCCTACCTTGAAGACATCGGCGAGGCGACCGTCTTTGCGTTCGACAAGACCGGAACGCTCACCGCCGGCAAACCGATCGTTACAGATATCGAACCGCTACCCGGCGTGACCATTGATGAACTGTTGTCCATCGCCGGCGCTGCCGAGCAATCCTCGGAACACCCGATCGCCCAGGCAGTCGTCAATGCGGCGCTTGGCCGTGGCATCGCATTGCCGGAATCGAGCGATCTGCAAGCGATCACCGGTCGCGGCATCCAGGCGACGGTTGGCGACGAGACAGTCTTCATTGGCAATCCGAGACTCTTCGAGGAGCATGGCATCGTGGTCGATGGCGTCGCACGGGCGCTGGATAGCCAACTACGGGACAACGCCAGAACGACAATGATCGTCGGAACGCAGCGCGAGGATGGCTCCGGGCGACTGCTGGGCCTGCTCGGGGTGGCCGATACGTTGCGGCCACAAGCAGCGCATGCCATCCAGCGGCTGCACGAGCTTGGTGCAACGAAGACAGTGCTGCTCTCCGGCGACAACCAGCGGGCGGCCGACCACATCTCCCGACAGGTCGGTATCACCGACGTCCGGGCCGGCCTGTTGCCGGAAGAGAAGCTGGAGATGATCGAGCAGCTCCGGCGCGAGCACGGTACGGTCGTGATGGTGGGCGATGGCGTCAACGATGCGCCGGCGCTGGCAGCCGCCGATATCGGCGTTGCGATGGGCGCAGCCGGCAGTGATGTCGCGCTGGAGACCTCCGATGTCGTCCTGATGGCCGACGATCTGCTGAAGCTGCCCTACGCGATCGCCCTCAGCCGGAAAACCCGCCGGATCATCCGCCAAAACCTGACCTTCGCCCTCTCGGTGATCGCCATCCTGGTGAC
>CAZRNC010000434.1:0-2872 GCA_964601285.1 uncultured Thermomicrobiales bacterium
CCGCATCGACAGGATCAACCTGACTGGTGACCCAGCGCTTGAGCGGATCAGCTTGGCGGATTCGATCAACAACTGCTGGCTGCGTGGTGTGAGCTTCAGCGCCGATGGCAGCACCCTGGCCTGTATAGCCGAGACCGACACTGCACCCGGAGATGTCTGGACGGTATCGAATGGCACGGCAACTCGCCTGTCCAACAGCAATCCGCAACTTGACAATGTTGCACTCACACACCTCGAACCGTTGAACTGGACGAGTACCGACGGCACGTCGATCGACGGCTGGCTGCTGCGTCCACCGGGCGCTGAACCCGGCAAGCGGCTGCCAACGGTCGTCTACGTTCACGGTGGACCATCGTTCCAGTGGGGCAACTGGTTCCATGGAACCTGGCACGACTGGGCTCATAGTCTCGCTGCCCGGGGCTTTGCAGTCTTGCTGCCGAACCCTCGCGGATCGACCGGTCGAGGCGAAGCGTTCAACGCTGCCAACACTGCCGATCTCGGCGGTATGGACTTCGTCGACATCATGACCGGCGTCGACCACGTGATCGACATGGGCGTCGCCGATCCGGACCGGCTTGGCATCGGTGGCTGGTCCTACGGCGGGTTCATTGTTGCCTGGGCAATCGGCCACACAGACAGGTTCAAGGCCGCCGTCGCCGGCGCTGCCGTCACCAACTGGGTCAGCAAAGTCGGCACGACGGACATTCGCAGGCAGAACGAAGCGAACTTCTCCGGACAGCTCCACGAGCAGCCGGACGAGCTCTGGGAACGATCGCCGATCCGCTATCTTGGCAACATGAAGACCCCAACCCTGATCGTCCACGGTGCAGCAGATCCGCGAGTTCCGCCGACACAAGGTGTGGAACTCTACCTTGGCCTGCTGGCAGCCGGCGTTGACACGGACATGATTACCTACCCGCGCCAAAAGCACTCCTTCCACGAGCGCGCATTCATGCTCGATATCATCAACCGCTTCTGCGACTGGTATGAGAAGTATCTGTAGGACCTGATCGGAGATTGCCATGAACCCGGCCTGGAAAGATGCAGAACTTGAAGCAGCGGTGCTGGCAGACATCAGCATCGATGAACCATGGGCACTGGTTGAAACGTTCTCGACGCTGGTGCGGACATCCGGTTCCGACGAGGAAGCCGAAGCTGTTGCCCACATCACCGGCAAGCTGGATGCCTGGGGCATCGACTACGAAGTGCATCACCCAACCTGCCTGATCAGCGTTCCCGGGCCGGCAACACTCCGCACGCTGGGTCCGACCGGACGGCCATTCACCGTCAAGACGACCGCCTTCTCGCCGAACACCGGTGGGAATGAAGTCGCGGCCGAACTGGTCTACATCCCTGGCAATCAGGCTGCCGGGATCAACGAGCTATTCTCGGAGCAACGGACGGCATCCAGCGATGACCTGCGCGGTAAGGTCGTCATGACCGAGGGGCTTGGTATCGCCGCACGCGGGTTTGACCTGGCCGGCTCCGGCGCCGTCGGTGCCATCTTCATCAATCCGGGTGAACGTATCCACGAGGGAATCACGACGACATCCTAGGGTTCTCCGGACCTGGATTCCGAGGGCAGGGTTCCACCGGTCCCGATCATCACGATCAACCGGCCCGACGGCCAATACCTGATCGACCAGCTCGCCGAAGGACCGGTGACGGTATCTTTCTCGAACCAGACCGACACCGGTTGGCGGCCAATTCCGGTTGTCGTCGCCGAGATTCCTGGCACCGACATGGCCGATGAGTTCGTCCTCTTCCATGGTCACATCGACTCCTGGCATGTTGGCGTTGGCGACAACGCCACCGGCAACGCAACGCTGCTCGAAATAGCACGCGTCATGCACCAGCATCGCGATTCATTGCGCCGATCGCTACGCGTCGCTTGGTGGAGCGGACACTCGCACGGCCGCTACGCAGGATCGACCTGGTATGCCGACGCGTTCGCATTCGACCTGATGGCCAGCTGCACCTCTCATGTCAACTGCGATAGCCCCGGCTGCCGCTGGGCGACGGTCTACGAAAATGTCGCCTGGATGAGCGAAGCCGAGGAGTTCTGCCAGAACGTCATCCGCGACGTCACCGGATTGGAGTCGACCGGCGAGGGGCATGTGCTGCGTGCCGGCGATGTCTCGTTCAACAACCTTGGAGTGACCACCTACTTCATGCTCTCATCCACCATGCCAGACGAACTGCTACAAGAGATGGGCTACCACCCGGTCGGCGGCTGCGGCGGCAACATCGCCTGGCACACCGAAGATGACACCATGGAAATTGCCGACCAGGACAACCTGCTGCGAGACATGCAGGTCTACGCCGCAACACTGCTTCGAACGCTCAATGCACCAGTCGTACCATTTGATTACCGGGCGACGGTAAACGAGATGATCGAGGCTACCCAAAGCTACCAGGAAGCCGCCGGCGACCAGTTCGACCTTTCACCGGTGCTCGGCACACTCGAAGTGGTGAAGGATTCGCTGGAGAACTTCTACGACATGACGGCTGACTACACCGAAACCTCGGCTGTCAGCTATTTGAAGGCTGCAAACGCCGTCCAGCGGGTGCTTTCCCGTGTGCTGGTGTCGCTCTGCTATTCGCGGGATGGTCGCTTCAGACAGGACCCGGCCAGCGCGATCCCGGCACTGCCGGGCATCGCCGTCGCCCGTGAACTCCCGAACGCCGACCCGGACCGGGCGATGGTGCTGAAAACCCACCTCACCCGCGCCCAGAACCACATCATCTGGGAACTCGGCCAGGCAGCCCAGATCGCCACCCAGGCAGCGGGGTAGGGTCGCGTTTTCAAATCGTACGGGCGTGCTGAATCCACTGGCTCAAATTGTTGTTTCAGGATCGTCGTACTTCCGCG
>CAZRNC010000435.1:0-2865 GCA_964601285.1 uncultured Thermomicrobiales bacterium
GCCCAGGTAACGTGGTTCACAACGGCGATCCGAACGAACCCGCCCCAGAGCAGCCCGTCGAGTCCGGCAATCAGATACGGAACGACCAGGCCCAACACAACCCAGAACAGGAACGTCTTGTCAAAAAAGACAATGATCGGGTCGTCGAGATAGCGCTTGCCATACTTCTCCCGGTCGGCCGGTGGCGCACTGAAGAGCCAGCCAACATGGGCATGAAAGAACCCTTCCAGCGGGCTATGCGGGTCACCCTCTTCGTCTGAGTGCGCATGGTGCTTGAGATGGTTGGCCGCCCAGTCAATCGCCTTGCCCTGCACAGCCATTGCTGCCAACGCCAGGAAAATCGACTTGGTAATCGGCCCGGTCTCAAAACTCTTGTGTGTGAGCATCCGGTGATAGCCGATAGTGATGCCCATGCCGGTCGCCAGATACAGCGTGAAGAACAGGATCAGCTCGGTCCAGCCGAAGTGGCTGTTCCATGCCCGGTACATCGCATAGGCCGTACCGATCAATGGTCCGACAACAAAGACCAGGATCACCCACTGCCGAAGTCCCCAGTTACGCAATTTCATTCTCTATCTAATTGAACACACATCCACGATGGAAGGATAGCCGATTGGTTATCGACGTCCGGGCCTTGCTGCCCGGTGACGTCGCTGCTCCCGGTGACATGCACCGCAGTACACCGGCCGTGATGGGTCGGGCTTGAACGGTACAGCGTCGGTTCCGCCACAACTCTGGCAGGTGATTGCAAAGCGGCCAGACGCCGTCGGCACAACTTCTTCTGCCGACCGTTCGTTTACTACTACTGGCTGGGTCCGAACCGGTCTTGGTGCAGGCGCCCGCTCTCCGTCTCGTTGGACGATCGCAGCTGCTCCCGGCCAGTTCTCGCGGGGAATTCGCTTGCCAACGCCGCGCTCAAGCTGTCGCCACTTGGAGTGGTCTTCCTGGTTCAGCAGTGTGATCGCCTGACCATAACGTCCCATTCGTCCGGTTCGTCCGACGCGGTGCGTCAGCAGTTCCGACGATTCGGGCAGGTCGAAGTTGATAACCTGCTCAACAGTGGTGATATCAAGTCCGCGAGCAGCGACATTCGTTGCCAGCAGAATCTGGGTGCTGCCGGCGCGGAAGGACTCCATTACCCGGTCGCGAGCGTTCTGCGACATGTTCCCTTGCAGCGCTGCAACCGGATATCCCTGCTGCTCAAGCTTGCGGGCGAGCTTCTTGACACCATGCTTGGTGCGGCCAAAGACGATGATCTGGCCATCGCCGCGCGCATCCAGCAGTTCGGTGAGTGCATCGATCTTGTCGAGATGACCGAGGTCGAAGGCGACGTGATCGATCTCGGCGACGTCTTCCGGTCGTGGATCGACCTTCACCAGCACTGGATCGGTCAAATGCCGGTTGGCGGTGTCCTGTACCCATTCCGGCAGCGTTGCCGAGAAGAGCGCAGTCTGCCGGTTGCGGGGAGTACGGGCCATAATCCGCTCAACATCCGGCGCAAAGCCCCGGTCGAGCATTTCGTCGGCTTCATCCAGCACGAGCATGCGTAGACCTGAAAGGTCGAGCGACTGTTGTCGAATGAGATCCAGGATACGTCCCGGCGTGCCAACGACGATCTGGGCACCGCGCCTGATTGCGGCGATTTGAGGATTGATGCCCCGGCCACCGAATACCAGCGTCGTTGAAATCCCCTGTCCGGCAGAGGCTTCTTCAATGACACTGCCTACCTGGACGGCAAGTTCGCGGGTTGGCACAAGTACCAGCACCTGAACCCGGCGCAGATCGCGGTCTACGGATTCAATCGCCGGCAGTGCGAACGCAAGCGTCTTGCCAGAGCCAGTTCGCGCCTGGCCGATAATGTCACGCTTATCAAGCAACACCGGCAGTGCGGCGTCCTGAATCGGCGTAGGTTGTTCGATACCCATGGTGCGAAGCGCGCGAAGCGTCGCAGGGCGTAGAGAAAATCCGGCAAACGAGGCACGTGCCTCTGTGCCAGACTCTGGTCGGTCTGTGGAAATTACCAAGATGTTTGTACCTGTCCTGAAGTGCAGCAAAGCAAAAAATTCAAAGCACAGTGAAACCGTCGAGCCGGCTAGTACGTCTCGACGGACCTCTTGCTACACACCCAGAGGCACATTGGCGTACTACCGCGTACTATGCGCACGCGTCCATAATGCAGAACAAGTGTACACGTTGATGCAAGGTCCATGCAGATTGACGCGAATCGCCTGTGAATCTACGATGCAGCAGCAACCTGCGCGACCTGTTTACAAACGGTGAGGAGGCGTTCCTGTGCCGGTTTCAGTCGAGAATTCCCGGCTTATTTACGAGGCACTGCGCGCCTGCGACGTCGAAATCATGTCCGCCCTTCCCGAAACCTGGCTGGTCCATCTGATCCGGATGGCCGAGGATGACCCGGATGTGCATCTGGTTCGACTGGCAAAAGAAGAGGAAGGCGTCGGCATCTCTGCCGGCGCACATCTGGCCGGCGTCAAATCGGCCATGCTCATGCAAAACCACGGCTTTCTTGCCAGCATCAACGGCATCGTCTCGCTGGCACACCTCTATCACATCCCATTGCTGATGCTTATCAGTTATCGCGGTGAGTTCGGCGAGAAGGACCCCTGGCAGACGCAGGGAGGCGGAGTCACAATCCCGCTGCTCGACACCTTGGCTATTCCCTGGGTTCGCCTGGAGCATCCCGACCACGTAGCCGCCGGCATCCACAAGGCACAGACGCTGGCCGATGCTGCGCTCAAACCGGTCGCGGTGTTGCTCTGCCGCGACTTGATGTGGGAGGAATGATGCACCGTATCGAGGCGCTCGAAGCAATCTATTCCGACCTGGAGCAGTGCGTTGTCGTTA
>CAZRNC010000436.1:0-2653 GCA_964601285.1 uncultured Thermomicrobiales bacterium
TGCAAGACTTCCGGACGATTATCAACGAGATCGAATCCTATTCCGAAGAGCTGGCGAGCAAGCCGCGAGTGGTCGTGATCAACAAACTCGATCTGCCAGAGGCCCAGGAGAATGCCGAGATTCTGCGAATGGAACTTGAGGCCGAGGGCGAGACGGTCTACGAGATTTCCGGTGTAACCGGGCAGGGTGTGCAGGAATTGATGCACGGCCTCTGGTTACGGCTGGCTGACATTCCGAAACTTGTGCGCGAGGAGCCCGTCACCGAGCGAGTCTATCGGTTGAATGTCGAGGAGGATGAGGCCTGGGAAGTCAAGCAGCTTTCCACCCACCATTTCGAGATCAGCGGTGTGAACCTCGAGCGTCGCTACCAGATGACCAATTTCGACCTGGAAGAAGGCGCAGAGCGGTTCCAGCGGATGCTGGAGAACTGGGGCATCTCTTCCAGACTCCAGGAAATGGGTATCCAGCCGGGCGATCTCGTCCATATCCTCGACGACGAGCTTGTCTGGGACCAGGCTGCGCTGGATGCTGAATACGCACTTGCAAACCCGGTCAAACGGCGACGCACCCGGCGTGAGCGTCTGGCAGGGCGATTCGGCGATGATGACGGTGATGAAGAGGCTTTCGAGAGCTAAAAGGCTCCCTGCTGGCCGGCGATCCTTGCTCCTGTCACACATGCTCGCTGTGCAGTTTCCCCGGAGATGAATCCATCCTCCAGCATCCCGGCGATGATCGCTGCGAAGAAGGCGTCACCGGCACCGGTTGCATCGACAACCGGCTTTTCAGGCACGACATAATGAACCAATTCGTCGGATGGTGTTGAAATCCAGCAGCCACGAGGGCCGTCGGTGACAACCAGCGTCGCCGTGCTGAAGGTTCGCACGAACGACAACAGTCCTTCCAGATCTTCCGGCCAGCCCAGAACAAGTGCGTCATCGGTGCTGAGTTTTACCAGTGAGGCGAAGCCGAGCATTGTTTCGACCGCCGAGCACATTTCGCCAGATGACTGCCATGCCGCCGGCCGGGGGTTCGGATCACAGGCGACCAGCAGGTTTCTCGCGGATGCTCTCCGCAGTGCTTCGATCTGGGTCGCTCGTGCGTCCGGGTCAATCATCATGAGCGAGCCGGCGTAGATCGCTTTCACATCGGGCTGGAATATGAGTTCAAGATGTTCGATGCTCAAGCGCGTGTCGGCAGGATGATCGCCATAGAACCGGAACGGAGCCTTGCCTTCGCGACGGTCAATCACGGCCAGGCGGGTCGGTGCATCGACTGGTTCAGCAGGTGAGGAGGGAATGTCCTCGCTCACGAGCAGGTTCCGGATGCGATCTCCAAATGCGTCGTTTGAGAGGGTGCCTGCGAACACCGGATTGTGGTCGGTTCGCTTGAGGTGGATCGCAACATTGAGTGGCGCGCCGCCCGGTGAGGCGTGCAATTCGGACGCGGTTACCAGTGTGTTGTCTGGAGGGGCCGAGAGGTCGATCAATGCCTCACCGAGGCAGATGACCCCGGCGGGAGTGATCATGCAGGGTTTGCCTGGACGTTTCCGGGTGTATCGCGCCGGACGTCGAAGACATCCCGGATAGATTCGAGCTTCTGCAGCACCCGGCTTAACTGGCGGACACTATCGACTTCGACACCAACCAGCACGGTGACGGTCTGATCGGGGTGGGTAGTTGTCAGCATGTTGTGCATCGATACCTTCTCGTCGGCAACCAGCGTGGTGATGTCGCGTAGCAGACCGACACGGTCCCATGCTTCGAGGCGGATGTTGACCGAATACGATGCCTTGCTGGATTCTCCCCAACTGACCGGAACGAGTCGCCCCTCGTCATCGACTCGCTGGACATTGTGACAGTCGGCTCGATGAACGGTGATGCCGCGCCCGCGGGTGACATAGCCAGTGATCTCATCACCGAACACCGGGCTGCAACAGGATGCCAGCCGGGTGTAGAGATCGCCAACGCCCATGACTCGCAGTCCGGTCGCAACGGAACTCGTTGCCTGCGGTGGGCTTTGGGGAAGTACTTCCTGCTCGCGGGTTTCGACGAGTTTGGTTGCAATCTGCTGAGGCGTTACACCGCCATAGCCGACCGCTGCCAGGAAGTCGTCGGTACGCTGGAAGGAGGTAAAGAGCTTGGCCACCTCGTCGATCTTGACTTCCAGACCAAGCCGGCGTAGCTCCCGATCGAGGACATCCCGCCCCTGAGAGATGTTCTCGTCGCGTTCCTGCCGGCGGAACCACTGGCGGATTTTCTCCCGCGCCGATGCTGTAGTGACATACCCGTTGCTCGGCATCAGCCAGTCTCGGCTCGGACCGACCTTGGTCTTCGAGGTCATGATCTTGACGACGGCGCCGTTCGTCAATTTGTGATCCAGAGGGACGAGTTGGTCGTTGATCTTGGCTCCGACGCACTGGTGGCCGACTTCGGTGTGAATCCGGTAGGCGAAGTCAAGAGGCGTCGCGCCGGCTGGCAGCTCAATGATGTCACCCCGTGGGGTGAAGACGTAGATCAACTCCTGGAAGACATCGGATTTGAGAGACTCGACAAATTCATGCGCGTCGACGATCTCGTCGCGCCAATCCATCAGCTGGCGAAGCCAGGCAATCCGGGCTTCCAGATTGCGGTCCGTTCGGGTCCCGCCCTCCTTG
>CAZRNC010000436.1:2663-2853 GCA_964601285.1 uncultured Thermomicrobiales bacterium
CCATATTCTGCGACGTGGTGCATGTCGTAGGTACGGATCTGAATCTCGACAGCATGCCCGCCTGGCCCGACGACAGCGGTGTGGATTGACTGGTACATGCTCTGTTTTGGTGTCGCGATATAGTCATCGAACTCTCCGGGCACCGGGTGCCACATCGAGTGGATCACGCCGAGCGCCGCGTAGCAATCCT
>CAZRNC010000437.1:0-2826 GCA_964601285.1 uncultured Thermomicrobiales bacterium
AACGGCCTCGGCGACGCCGGTGGCGATGAGCTTGAACTTGGCCGGGTAATTGACGATATCACCTGCACCATAGACTCCGGGGATATTGGTCTGCATCGTGATTGGGTCAACGACGATCTGGTTACGCTGGATCTCAAACCCCCAGGTCTTGAGCGGACCAAGATCAGCAAGAAAGCCGATCGCTACGATCAGTTCGTCGACCTCGAAGCTGTGCTCGGTGCCTTCCTTGAAATGATAGATTGTCACCTCGCGAAGTCGTTCATCGCCGGACACTGACTTCACACCCCAGTCCGGGAAGAAGACGTTGGCTGGCCCTTCGATAAGCTGGTTGACGGTGTGTTCGTGGGCACGGAACTTCGAGCGATGTACCAGCGTAACCGACTTCGCCAGCGGGCTGAGCGTTGTCGCCCAGTCGACCGCCGAATCACCACCGCCAACGATCATGACATGCTTGTCGCGGAAGTCGTCAATGCGCTTGGCAAAGTAGTGAACGCCAAAGCCGCCCTCGAACCGCTCAATGTCTTCAACATCCAACTTCTTCGGTTCGAACGCGCCAATGCCGGCCGAGACGATAACTGTCCGGGTACGGATTGAACCCTGACTGGTTTCGAGTTCGATGAGATTTTCGGCTTCGTTGCGTTGCAATCCGGTGACTTCCGTCTTGAGCGAAACATCTGCACCCATCGAAAGCGCCTGTTCGACGGCTGCCTCAACGTAGTCCTTGGCGAGAATACGGGGAAAACCGGCGATGTCGTAGATGTACTTTTCGGGATAGATTGCGGTCAACGTGCCGCCGAGCTCTTCCAGAGAATCAATAATGATCGCCTGTAGTCCGCGCATCCCGGCATAGAACGCAGCGAACAAGCCGCATGGCCCGCCGCCGATGATCGTCACGTCGTAGGTTGTTTCCTGGTCGATGGCCATCCTGATCCTCAGTTCTCTATTGTCGCTCGTCTGGCGTTCGCCGGACACGGAAAGACTCACCATGCAAACTCGCTGGCAATTGTACCGGGGTAGGTGCCCTGCGGCAGTAGACAATGTTCGTATTTGGGCCGCTAGTGAGCAGTTCGCGAGAGCAGATTACTGGCTTCAATCGCTTCCAGCGATACCAGAATCTCGGCCCGGTTGACTGCCAACCTCGAGAGCACCAGCGCTTCATACTGCTCGGCGGTAACGGGTTCGGGATCGTCATAGAGCACGGCGAAACCATCGATCACCCGGGTCATCGCTGCCCACCAGAGATGTGCATCCGCGCCATTGATCGTCTGGCCAGCGTATTGGGAGAGATAGCCTTGCCACTCGCCATCAAGCTGCTCCCAGGTGCGGTCGATCACCAATTCCGGCGGGTCCATGGTGTAGAGCTGGCGGTATGCATCCCAACCGTAGGTATCAACAATAAAGAACGCGAATGAAGCGGCCCCGTCGTAGTAGACCCGCTTGCGGACTCGCCCGGCATAGTCATCGTCCCGCAACTCCTGAAGCGACGGCATTGCTCCTGCTTCCCACGCCCAGACGGCGGATTGCAGTGGCGAGAGATATCCACTGGCCACCAGATGGTCGCTCATTGCCCAGGTGGCTAATCCCTCGGCATAGAACAGGCTATGCGGCAGACTGATCTCGTGGGCAGCAATGACGTGGACGATCTCGTGGAGCAGCAATGCCTCGAACTCGTCGTCGGCAACACTGCCATCATGCAGCAGGAAGATCTGAAAGAGATCGGCTGCTGCGAATCCCTGACAGCCCATACACTCTGGCGCATAGAGCTGGTCGGCCAGGTAAATCTCCAGCTCCGGGTAGAAGTTGGTGCCAACCCGGGCATTCGCCTCGCCCAGCAGCCGGGCAGTGATGTCGGCCACACGTGCGGCCTCCTCCGGTGGGAAAGCACCCGGGCGCCAGGCAACGGTGATCGTGTTGTACACATGCCGCTCAGCATAATGCTCGCGGACACGGGTCAGGTTCTCGGTGTAATTGGTGAACACCGGCTTCTGAACGGTGATTACCGGGTTATAGCCACTGCCAGGTGGCACATCGTCGTGATCAATTGTTGCAGTATCACCTTCGTGGGGTGCTCCGGTATCACCGGTCGGTGCGGGTTCGGAGGATTCTGATTCAGATGGGTTGGTTGGGTCGCCAGGTGCGGCCGGTTGCTGCTCATCGGTTCCACGGGTTTCGATGGCAGCCGGTTGTTCAGTGGGATTGGTCGAGTCACCGGGGTCATGTCCCCGGATCAACATGGTCGCCACCAGTGTCGTCAATAACCCGATGACGACGACCATAGCTACAACGAATCGCACGATCTGTTCCCTGCCCTGCTACGGGGTGTAGTCGATCGACAGCCACGAAAGATCAAGCCTACATCCGGGCTTTGGTCACGGCAACCGCAGACAGGTTAGGATACCGCCAATATGAAAGGATCACTGAAATGTCTGATTCGAATACCAACTGGCTGGATGGGTTGATTTCAGAACGATCGACCCGTACCGGTTCGATGCCCAACATGAACACACGAGAGGCAGCAACGCTGGTTGCTTACCTCTCTGGTGGATTCCCGGACCCGCGCAGTTTGCCGAAGGGCGACATTATCGAGGCGACCCGAATGGCGCTGGAAGCTGATGGCGAATGGGCGTTGCAATACGGCTCCAGCGCCGGCGATCCGGTGCTGATCGAGCAGCTACTGATCAAGTTGCGACGCGACCAGGGCATCGAGGCAGGTCCGGAGAACATTCTCATCACCAACGGTGGTTCCCAGGCGCTGCACCTGATGGTCGAGATGCTGGTTGATCCGGGAGACACAGTCGTTAGCGAAGCTCCAACCTGGAGCGGAGC
>CAZRNC010000438.1:0-2824 GCA_964601285.1 uncultured Thermomicrobiales bacterium
CCCGATCTGATCGGCCTCGGCAGCGGCACGAGTCTCGCGCTTGCCGTCTTCGCGGAAGTCGCCTGTGCGCTCTTGCTCGTTGCCGGCGTGTTCACCCGGGCGGCGGCCTTCATCCAGATGTTTCTGATGAGCGTCGCATTTCTCTTCGTGCATAAGGCTGCCCTCTCCGGCCCTGCCAGCGGGGAGCTTGCCTTCATCTACCTCGGCGGATTCGTCGCGCTGCTGCTGATACCTCGGTGTCAGCTTCGCGGTCCGCCGGGTAGATGGCACACGCACATTTCGCAGTAGTTATTGCCGGTCGCGATCGCGACCGGCAACAACTGGGCGAGCGATCGGTCCGTTCCCAGCCTATTCATCCAGTACGACGAAGTTGCAACATGGCACGAATGCGGATTGCAGACCTGTTATATTGTCGGCGCTACCGGGCAAGGCAGGAATCGAAGATCGTATTCCGACATGATGCAAGAGAGCGATGGCTGTGAAGCGGTTCACGGGGCCGGGCTGCCGCATCTACTACGGCTGGCCGATGTTGTTCGGGCTTTCGGCCGGGCAGGTGACGTCCTGGGGGATTCTTTACTACTGCTTCGCCGTCTTCCTCACGCCAATGCACGACGATCTGGGTTGGTCGGTCGCCCAGATGACCGGAGCCTATTCGCTGGCGCTACTGGTCTCGGCCGGCGTGGCGATTCCGTTCGGACGATCGCTCGACCGGCACGGCCCACGGGTGTTGATGACAGCCTGCTCGGTCCTTGCGGCCGCGTTGGTCGTCGCCTGGTCGCGGGTTGGCAGCCTGCCTGTCCTGTACCTGATCTGGACCGCTATCGGCATCACAATGGCGGGGCTGCTCTATGAGCCGGCATTTGTCGTCGTTGCCAACTGGTTCACCCGAATGCGCAACCGGGCGCTGACGATCCTCACCGTGATCGGCGGTCTGGCAAGTGTCATCTACATTCCGCTGGCGACCTGGCTGATCAGCGCCTATGGCTGGCGGACAGCACTACTGATTCTGGCAGGCATCCTTGCAGTGGGCACCATCCCGATCCATGGGCTGATGCTCCGCCACCGGCCGCAGGACATAGGGCTCAACCCGGACGGTGATCCGGAACCGAAAGCAACGGTCGTCAGTGAAGACACACGGCGCTCCGACCCATCGCTCGGCATCGCGCTGCGGGATCAGACGTTCTGGTGGATCGCTATCGCGTTCTTCCTGGCACGGTTCGCCGAGATGTCGATCACCATCCACCTGATTCCGCTCCTGATTGAGCGCGGAAACACTGCCACATTTGCGGCTACCGCTGCCGCTGCTATCGGGCTGGTGAAGCTCCCCGGGCGCATCATCTTTGCTCCACTGGCCGAGCGGATCGACTTACGGGCGATGATTGCGGCGGTCTTCGGTGTACAGGCCGTTGCATTTGTCATGCTGGTCAGCGTGCCGACAACCCTCGGGGTCGTGCTGTTCGTCGCCCTGTTTGGGGCAGTCGTCGGAGCACTCACTCCATCGCGGGCCGCACTTGTCGCCGGGATCTACGGCCGGGAGCACTATGGCGCAATCAACGGGGCGCTGGCCACCTCAACCTCGATTGCCTGGTCAATCGCCCCGGTCAGCGCAGGTTTGCTCTACGCCGCTGGAAACAGCTATGTGCCGGTGATCTGGCTGCTGGTAGCCATCTCGGGAATAGCTTCCATTGCAGTACTCCAGGTACGCTCGGAGGCCGTTCGGATATAACTGGATAAAATCCGACTATATTAGTAGGCTATATCTCATCAACGATTGACTATCAGGTCAGTCGAACTCGTTTCCTGATACACTGGCTGGCGCTCTGGAGACATTGATCTCCGGATACAGAATGCAAAACAGCAAGGACAACTACCGGTTCATGGCAATGACAACTGCGCCGGCTTCGCCCGGCACCTGGGAGCTGCTCAAGCGGTTCTTCGGCTATTACCGCCCGCATAAACGACTATTTGCGACCGATTTCTCCTGTGCCGTACTTTCCGGAGTGCTCGAGCTGGGCTTCCCGTTGGCAGCCGGCCTGTTTGTCGATGAGTTGCTGCCGAGCGGTAACTGGGACCTGATCATCCTGGCCTCGATCGGGCTACTCGGGATCTATCTGCTCAACACCGGTCTGATGGTCGTGGTGAGCTACTGGGGCCACAAACTCGGGATCAACATCGAAACCGAGATGCGCCGCAAGAGTTTCGACCACCTCCAGAAGCTGTCGTTCAGCTTCTATGACAACGAGAAGACTGGTCACCTGGTCGGGCGTGTCACCAAGGATCTGGAGGAGATCGGCGAGGTCTCGCATCATGGCCCGGAAGATATGTTCGTTGCTGTGATGACGTTCGTCGGTGCGTTCGGTCTGATGTTCTGGATCAACCCGCAACTGGCACTCATCGCCGGCGTCATGGTGCCAATCACCGCGTTCGTCACCGGCCACTTCGGCCGGAAGATGACCCGCACCTGGAAGATGCTCTTCAGCCGGGTTGGTGAGTTCAACGCCCGGATCGAAGAGAATGTCGGCGGTATCCGGGTGGTGCAAGCCTTCGCCAACGAAGACTACGAGCGCGATCTCTTCGCCCACAACAACGCCAACTACCGCAACACCAAGCTTGAAGCCTACAAGCTGATGACCCAGAGCATGTCGCTCAGCTACATCAGTATGCGGATGACCCAGATTGTCGTGATGCTGGCCGGAGCCTACTTTGTACTGAACAACCAGCTCACCGAAGGACAGTTCGTCACCTTCCTGCTGCTGATCACCGTCTTCTTCCGGCCGATGGAGAAGATCATCTCGGTGCTGGAAATCTATCCGAAGGGCATCGC
>CAZRNC010000439.1:0-2777 GCA_964601285.1 uncultured Thermomicrobiales bacterium
GCAGGTTGCCGGTCACCGGGTCGTCCTTGGCGCTGGGAATCTTGATGATGTAGTTGGTCAGTCCGAACTTCGCCGCCAGAGCGGTGTGCAGCCGGGCATGGTTCGATTGAGCGACGTTGGTCACGATCAGGCTGTCAGCTCCCTTGGCCTGGATGTCGCCCATCCGGAACTCCAGATGGCGCACCTTGTTGCCGCCGAACGCCAACCCCGTTGTGTCATCACGTTTGATCAGGATGCGCGGCGCATCCGGCCCCAACGCCTCCCGCAGCCGCGGAGCTTCCTCCAGCGGCGTCGGCAGGTGGGCGAACCGCACCCGCGGCAACGTTCCTACTCGATCGAGCAGTTCCTGACGGGAGATCGTTCCGGTTCGTGGTAGCTCCAACATCGTCTCCTTGAGGAAGTAGCGGCAACGTCTCCATTGCGTAGGGGCGTCTTGCATACGCCCTTCCTGGAACCTACCGGCGTTCGAACGGGCGTATGCAAGACGCCCCTACGAGGACATTCCCTAAAACGCCAACGCGTACCCGTCGCGCCGCGGGTCGGCACCACCGAAGAATGCGCCGGTCTCCGGGTCGATCATGAAACCCTGACCGCCACCGACGAACATCGTCCAGTCGTCCATCACCTGAATCTCGTGCCCTTTGCGGCGCAACCCTTCGAGGACATCCTCGGGAATACGCCCTTCCAGGGGCAGTTCGGCGTTGTTGTTCGTTCGGAACCGTGGCGCTTCAATTGCCGCCTGGATGCTGAAATCGTGATCCAGCACGTTCATGATCATCTGCGGCGTCGTCTGCATAATGCCGAACGATCCCGGCGTGCCGACGGCCAGGCAAGGCTTGCTATCCCGCCAGGTCTGGGACGGCGCCAGGCACATCTCGACCCGCTTGTTCGGAGCGATGACGTTCGGACTTTGCGGATCCAGGTCGAACCAGTGGCCAAAGTTGTTCAGCGCCAGCCCGGTCGAACCATGCACGACGCCGGAGCCAAACCCGCCACCGAGCGTTTGGGTTGTCGAGACAACATTGCCGGCAGCATCGGCCGCCACAAAGTGCGTGGTGCTCTCTTTCAGGATGCTTGCAACGCTGCCCGGCTGCACCTGATTGGCCTGCAAGCTGGAGTTGTAGCGCTCTCCACCGCTCAGCAGCACCTTGTCCGGATCGATCAGTGCCCGGCGGGCGGCCAGGTACTCCTCCGAGAGCAGCTTGTCGACCGGGGCCGTTTCGTCCGGCGCGTAGGTCGTCCGGTCGGCCACCGCCAGCTTCATCGCTTCAGCCAGATGGTGGATGTATTCGGCACTGTTATGGCCCATGCCGGCCATGTCGAACCCTTCGCAGATCTTCAGCGTCTGGAGATACTGCATCCCGCTGCAGGGCAACGGCGGGCAGTAGATGTCGTACCCCCGGTAATTGACACTGATCGGCGTGGTCCACGACGGCTCGTAGGTCGCCAGATCCTCTTCAGTCAGCAGACCGCCATTTTCCTGGGAGAAGCGGACGATCTCTTTGGCGATCGAGCCTTTGTAGAACGCTTCCGCGCCCTCGTTGACGATCGTCCGGAAGGTTCTGGCCAGGTTGGGTTGCTTGATAATCGCTCCGGGCCGCGGGGTTTCTCCGTTGTGGAGATAGGACTCGCTGGACGTCGCCCAGTTACGCAGCCGGTCGCGGGACACGCTGAAGAACCAGTTCCCCTTGATCGTCATCGGGAAACCCTGCTCGGCGAGTTCAATCGCCGGGGCGAAGACCGCCGCCCGGTCGAGCGTACCGTAGCGCTCCAGCGCCATTAGCCAGCCACCCAACGCACCGGGAACCAGCGGCGACTGGATGCCGTCATCCTTGCCGCCGGGTGCGGTGAACGCCTCCGGCGTCGCTGCCGCTGGTGCCCGGCCAATGTAATCCAGGATCACCGGTTCGGATGCGCCGGCAGGCGTGATATTCATGTATCCAACGCCACCGGCGCCGGACATGAACGGCTCGACAACATTCAGCGCGGCGGCTGTCGCCACGGCGGCATCAATCGCGTTGCCACCCTGCATCAGAATCCGCAATCCGGCGAGCGACGCCAGCGGATGCGCCGATGCAACGACACCATTCATACCGGTCACTGCTGGCCGGTGTGCCAGGCCCTGATGATTCCAAACCATCTCTGCTCCCTTTTCGTTGCCTTGAACCGATGTACGTTCTCCAGCCAACTCCGGTTCTCTCCGGACCATCTCATTCCATTGTGTCGCGCCTACGCCTGCTCAACCGAAGCAAGCGGTTCCAGATAGGAGCGGCCCGCCCCGGCGAGCAACGCCCACGGCGAAACGCTGAACATCCTGGCTCCCTGCCGGTAGGCAGCCAGCGCATCGTCTCCGGTCGGACTGTTGACGCCAACCGGGACACCAGCCTCGACCGACCGGCGGATAATTTCGTTGATTGCGGTCGTGACATCAGGGTGGTTGCGCTCGCCCGGCCGGCCCATGGATTGGGAAAGATCGGCCGGGCCGATGCTGAGCGCACCGACGCCGGGCACCGCCAGAATCTCGGAAAGATGGTCCAGCGCCTTGATGTTCTCGATCAGACAGATAACGAGCATCTGCTCGTTTGCCTGAACGACGTAATCGCGCAAATTCGTGGCCACTCCATACTGGGCAGCACGCGTGCCGGCCAGACCACGGGCGCCAATCGGGTGATAAAACGCAGCGTGTACCGCCCGTTCGGCATCCTCAGCGGTTTCCACCCCAGGAATCACAACACCCTGCACACCGGTATCCAGATGCCGGAGAATGACATCTTCCT
>CAZRNC010000440.1:0-2776 GCA_964601285.1 uncultured Thermomicrobiales bacterium
CGCCCCTACGGAGTGCAAGTCGACGCACGGATGATGGCCGCGAGGGGGCGGGCAACCCGTGACTACTCGACGTCGCCAATCACCGCAAGCAGCGCGCCGGTCTTGACGGACTGGCCGGGGGCGACCTCGATTGAACTGACAATTCCATCCCGATGGGCAGTGATCTCATTCTCCATCTTCATCGCCTCGATGATGCAAACAAGCTGCCCGGCAGTGACACTCTCGCCCGGCTCCACGGCAACCGAAAGCACCGTCCCCTGGATCGGACTCTTCAGATCGTTACCGGCCGGCGCATTTGCCGCCGTCGACGAACGATTGCCACCCGGACGACGTGCCGGTGTCCGGGATTGACCGCCACTACTCCAACCAGACGGAACCATCACCCGGTATGGCCGTCCATCCACCCGGACGACAATCTCATCGCCGTCATCTTCACCAGTCTCAACCAGTTCGTGTGGGGTGATCCGTTCCGGCAGTCCACTTCGTTCGAGATAGCCGGTGTCATACTGCCCGGATGCAAACTCTGGCGTCCGGAGCAGCGCCTTGAACAGCGGGATCGTCGTCGCAACGCCTTCCACTTCAAAATCGTCCAGCGCCCGGCCCAACCGGGAGAGCGCCTCGCCACGGTCACGGCCGCGCACAATCAGCTTGGCGATCAGGTTGTCAAAGCGTGGATCAACCTCGCCGCCAGATTCAAACCCGGTGTCCACCCGGACGCCAAACCCGGATGGCGGCGCAAACGTGGTGAGCGTTCCCGGTGTCGGGGCAAATCCACGACCCGGATCCTCAGCGTTCACCCGGACTTCAATGGCGTGACCAAGCAGCGCCGGTCGCTGGTTGAACGATAACGGCAATCCAGCGGCAACTCGAAGCTGCTCACGGACAATATCAATGCCGGTCACCTCTTCCGTGACAGGATGCTCCACCTGCACACGGGTATTCATCTCCAGGAAGAAGAACTCGTTGCCCTGCACCAGGAATTCGACCGTGCCGGCGCCGGTGTAGCCAACCGCACGCGCTAGCCGCTCGGCAGTATCGTTCATCGCTGCCCGCATCACTTCGTCGAGGGCCGGAGAGGGGCTTTCCTCGACCAGTTTCTGGTGCCGGCGCTGGATCGAGCAGTCACGCTCACCCATCCCGAAGACGTTGCCATGCTGGTCAGCCATCACCTGAATCTCGACATGCCGTGGTTGATCGAGATAGCGTTCGACGTAGACCGTCGGATCGTTGAAATAGCGCTCGGCTTCGCCGCTGGCGGCCGACCAGGCATCCTCAATCTCATCAGCAGACCTGGCAACCCGGAACCCGCGTCCACCGCCGCCGGCACTGGCTTTCAGCGCGAGCGGGTAGCGGTTCTGCTCACCGAACGCTCGCGCCCCGGCGGCATCAACCGGCCCATCGCTGCCGGGAACAAGCGGCACTCCCGCCTGTACTGCAATCTCCCGCGCCCGGACCTTGTCGCCCATCGCGTGGATGGCTGACGCCGGCGGCCCGACGAAGATGATTCCTGCCGACTCGCACACCTCGGCAAACCGGCTGTTCTCGGCCAGAAATCCATAACCAGGATGAATGGCATCAGCCCCGGATTCAGTAGCTGCCCGCAAAATTGCGTCGATATCCAGATACGGCAATGGTTGGTCGGACACGAGCGTTACCGATTGATCGGCATAGCGGCTGTGGACCGGGTCCCCCTCGCCGGCGCTGACGACGGCGATCGTCCGGAGTCCCTCTTCCTTGCAGGCACGCATAATCCGCAGGGCGATCTCGCCGCGGTTGGCCACCAGCACCGACTGGATCGGATTCACTTTGAAATTCATCAACGCCTGCTATCTCTTCAAACCGTTACGCCAGCGGCCACTTCCACGGCCAGCCCAACTCCGTCGCGGACGGGCTGCCTGTGCCCACTGCGAACCAGACCCAGGTTCCTGCTTCTGCCCCTGCCCTGTTGCCAGCGCTGCCGTGATGGCTGCGATGACTTCCGGTGGAGCAGCACCTTTGACACGTATCTGCTTCTCCGTCACAGCGGAATGTTTCCGTGTTTGCGCTCCGGGCGTTGCTCACGTTTGTGACACAACATCTCCAGCGACCGGATGAGCCGCTTCCGGGTCTCGCGAGGTTGGATGACTGCCTCTATGTGACCCCGCCCGGCTGCCTGGTAGGGCGTTGCGAACAGGTGCTTGTACTCAGCGATCAACTCTTTCTCGCGTACGGTTGGGTCCGCTGCCGAACTGATCTCCCGGCGGAAGATCACCCGCACCGCCGCATCGGAACCCATCACCGCAATCTCGGCCGTCGGCCAGGCGAAGGAGACATCCGAGCGGATCGACCGCGAACTCATCACAACATAGGCCCCGCCATACGCTTTGCGGGTGATAACCGTCATCTTGGGCACGGTCGCTTCGCAATAGGCATAGAGCAGCTTCGAGCCATGCCGGATGATGCCATTGTGCTCCTGGTCGATACCCGGCAGGAAGCCCGGCACATCGACAAAGGTCAGCAGCGGAATGTTGAACGCATCGCAGAATCGGACAAACCGGGCCGCCTTGATCGAGGCGTCAATATCGAGCGTGCCGGCCAGCACTCGCGGCTGGTTGGCAACCACGCCGATCGTCTGTCCACCAAGCCTGCTGAACCCGATGATGATGTTCCGCGCCCAGAGTGGCTGCACCTCAAGGAAGGCGCCATCATCCACAATGTTCGAGATGACCTCATGCATATCGTAGGGCTGGTTCGGGTTCGGCGGGATGATGTTGTCCAGCTCCGGCACATCCGCATC
>CAZRNC010000441.1:0-2774 GCA_964601285.1 uncultured Thermomicrobiales bacterium
CATGATGAGGACAACCACGCGCCGAACGAAAACATGACGCTCGATGCCTATTACCGCGGCATCGTCGCCAGCGCCGCGGTGATCCTGCGCTTCGCCGCGATGGCCCGCGCCGATGTCGACGCCTCGCTGGAGACTCACCGCGCGTCGTAGGGAAGTGTCGTGGATATTCCCCCGAAGGGGTAGGGGCGCATTGCAATGCGTCCGCGCTCGACGCCACGAAAGCGCAATCAGGAGCGACCATCTTCGATTGTCATCCCGACGAAGGAGGGATCCGTACTCTTGGGGTTACGGATCCCTCCTTCGTCGGGATGACAGTGCAGGCGGGATGGTTCCTGCTTGAACATTGCAGGTGTCCAACAGCGGACGCATTGCAATGCGCCCCTACCGCCCTGCGGGCGGGCGTCGCCATCCGACGGTTCACCGGCCGGCGGTTACGAAGTACCGGGCAATAAACTGACTTGCGACTAAAAGTCAAATTGGCCGGTTTACCCTGTTGACCCGGAGCAACGGGCGGCCCTATACTGCGAGCGCAGACGCTGAACCTCTGTACGCGATAAAGTCCCGGGCGTTGATGGGTGCAACGCGAGTCCTCGGTGTGTGACGCTGTGCCTGTGGTAGCTGGTATTTTTGGGAGAACGACGTGAAACGACCTGGAGTTCACTGGCGGCTGTTGATCATGGCCAGCCTGCTGGCAAGTTTGCTCGCCGCCGCATCTGTTCCGGCTATCGCACAACAGGAAAGACCAAGCGAACCAGCGATGGATTCGCTCTTTCAGAACACGAACCGTGAGTTCCGCTCCGGCAACAACGCCGTCTATTTCCCCTGGATCGCCAACGGCGATGATTTTGGTCTCGGGCCAGCACAATCCAGCATTTCCGTGCAAAACCTGGAAGACCGCGATGGCCAGATCTGGGTCTATCGTGGCAATGGTGATGGCAGCTGGACCCAGGTGACGACTGCCTACCTCGCTTCATATGCATCCAAGACGTTCACAGCAAGCATGCTCGGCTTTGGTGAGGGTGAGGGCGGCCCGGTGGCAGTCCTTGGCTGGAACATCACCGAAACTCTGGCGACAACCTCGCTGATCGAGACGGCGGTCACCCTAACGGCGCCGAGGTTTCACGGCTCCGGCCAGGTGGTGGTCTGTGTCGTCAACGAACATGAGACGGACGAGCTAGGCGTGCCGGCCCCGTTCATGTCCACCTGGGAGTTTGAGTACCCGATCAACACCTTCTACGGCCATGGCGACTGGGTTCCATGGAGCACCCAGGAAGACCTGCAGAACATTCTCGTTTTTGTGAACCGCTTCAATCCCGAAGCGATGATCAATCCCTTCGGCGGTCTGAACCGTGATGGCGATTGCAATGACCGGATCAGCGGCCAGGCTCCGGGTCTCTTCTTCGACTCGATTGCCCTTGGTGGCGTTTCCAAAGCTGCCGTAAATGGCACCACACTGCCCTACACCTCAGATGTTGACAAGGCTGTTTCCGGCTACAACGCGATCAACGGTGCGGAAGTGGGCCGCTTTAGCGAGTGGTATCTACCGATTGTCCAGACCAACTGTGGCCCCGGCGGCTGCTGGGATTCGATGCTGCGCGTCTCCAACCTGAGCGAGCAGAACAGCTCGGTCGAGGTGCGCTTCTTCGCGGCTGATGTCGGTCAGGGTAGCCTGCAAACCGGATTCCAGGTCGACAAACTGCTGAATGGTGGCGAAACCTGGCATATCCAGTTGAGCGACCTCGTTCCGGAGGGTTGGGTCGGCAGCGCCCATATTTACAGCGATGGCTATGTCTTCCCGATGGTCGACCGCTTCAAGGTGGGCTACAGCATGTGGCTGACCAATACCGGCTCGGCCTCCAACTTTGAAAACGCAGCCCAGGTGACTGGCGTTGACAAGCAGTACACCCTGTTTGCCCCGCATGTGCTGATGGGCTATTTCGGCTGGAATACCGGCATTAACGTTGCGAATCTGGCTGACGCCGACAACGACATTTCAGTGCAGTATTTCAACATGCTCGGCAACGCGACCCAGATGCACGAACGGCGTCTGGCTCCGCACGGCATGACCTATTTCTATGATCCCGCCCACGAAGTGCCAAATAGCGGTGATCCCAACCGCGGCGTCGTCGGAAGCGCGATCATCTGGAGCCAGCAACCGGTTGCAGCGACGGTCGATGCCACCAAGTATCCGGATTCCAATGCCGCCGGCGCGGCCGATCTCTTCCAGGCGACCAGCTACAACGCTACCCAGAATATCTACACCTTCCAGGCTATCCCGCTGGTCCAGAAGGGCAACCCGTCCGACGGGATGGGCGCCAGTTCCGGTATCAACATGATCAACCCGCATCCGGATGTGGTGACGGCCAACGTCTACTGGGTGAACCAGGATGGATTCAATGCGTCGAACTTTGGCGTGAGTTCGGTGACGATCCCCGGCTTTGCCAACGGCTTCGTCTATAGCCTCTGGCAGCACAACCTGCCGAATGGTTTCTACGGTGCGGCCCAGGTGATCGCCAGCGCACCGATCGGCGCAGTCAGCGCCAATGTTGACTACCAGGTCGATGGTGATGGCTCGGTGATCTACAACGCATTCAACCCCTGCGGTTACTACCGCACCGCTCCACCGCCAAGCGATGAAACGCGTCGGTGTTATCTGGGTGATCCATTCAACTATTCCGGTCAGTCGGTCTCCAAGCGGTTCATCGATGAGGAAGACCAGCCGATCCAGGGCGTACAGTTCCACATCGCCGGCCAGAATCCAGACTTCCCCTACC
>CAZRNC010000442.1:0-2772 GCA_964601285.1 uncultured Thermomicrobiales bacterium
ATTGAACGTTGCAGGTGTCCAACGGCGGACGCATTGCAATGCGCCCCTACCCCTGCGGGGGACGTTTGGCCCCAACTGATTTGAATGCAGGACACCCCCCCCCAAATCGAACCAAACTCTCGTATGCCAGGATGCGCTGGCTAAGACACTCAGCCCGTCATCCTCGCCCGACGAGTATAGAAACAGCGATGCAAACCCCGCAATCCCGGCCGGGTACCTGCGAAGACGCTGGCAAACGGTTAGAATACGTCTTTAGTTCAGCACTCCGGTGAATTGGAAACGATAACCAGGCGGTAATGAGAGAGATCTTCCGACGACAACCGAAGTTCAGTGCAGATGAGCGCGAGGACTCCCGATCACAAGTCCCGGACGACTTGTGGGTGAAATGTCCTTCCTGCAAAGAGCTCAGCTATACCAAGGAACATCTCAAAGCCCTGCGGGTTTGTCACCGGTGTGGATACCACTACCGGCTGCCGGCGCTCGACCGGGTATTGATGCTGGCCGATGAAGGTTCATTTGAAGAGTGGGACCACGAGCTGACCACCGCCGACCCGCTCGATTTCCGGGTTGGCGAGGAATCCTATCTGGACAAGGCTGTCTCCACCTCCCGGAGATCCGGCGTTGGCGAAGCCCTGCTCTCCGGAAGCGTGGTACTGGACGGACGGCCGCTGGCGATCGTTGTCGCTGATTTCGCCTTTATGGGCGCCAGCATGGGTTCCGTCTACGGCGAAAAGCTGACCCGCGCAGCAGAGCGTTGTCTCGACCTGGAAGTCCCCTTGCTAACCGTGTCATCATCTGGCGGCGCGCGGATGCAGGAAGGGTTGTTCTCGTTGATGCAGATGGCCAAGACCACCAGTGCGCTCACCCGCATGGGTCATGCCCGCCTGCCACACATTTCGTTGCTGACTGATCCCTGTTACGGCGGGGTGACAGCAAGCTATGCCACCTCGGCCGATGTCGTCATCGCCGAGCCTGGAGCACGGATCGGATTTGCAGGACCAAGAGTTATTGAACAGGTCACCCGGCAGAAACTGCCGGAAGGCTTCCAGACCGCCGAGTTTCTGCTGGAGCATGGGCTGATCGACCGGGTTGTGCCGCGGTCGGACCTCGCCTCGACCCTCGCAACCCTGATCGATATCTACCAGCACGCTCGCCGGCCGCTCCGTGAAACGGCCATTGTCGAAGAAGAAGCCACAGTTGGGGTGACCGATGCAGGTTGATCAACCCGCCATGTCGGCCTGGGACCGGGTGACGCTTGCTCGCCACCCGCAGCGTCCGCGGATGCTCGACTTTGTTTCCGCCCTCTGTGAGGAATTCATCGAACTGCATGGCGACCGCCTGATTGGCGATGACCGCGCCCTGGTGGGCGGCGTGGCCCGGTTCCGTGGTCGCAGTGTTTTGCTGCTCGGCAACCAGAAGGGTCGCAACACCCGGGAGAATCTGGAACGCAATTTCGGCATGGCCCGGCCCGAGGGCTATCGCAAGGCGATCCGGCTGCTCCGGCATGCCAGGAAGTTCCACCTGCCAGTGATTACCTTTATCGACATTCCCGGCGCAGACCCCGGTCCTGCTTCGGAAGAGCATGGCCAGGCAATGGCAATCGCTGAAAGCATCCAGGCATTTTCCGACCTGCCAGTCCCGACGATTGCCGTCGTCATCGGCGAGGGTGGCAGCGGCGGCGCACTGGCGCTGGGAATGACCGACCGTATCGCCATGCTCGAGAACGCGGTCTATACGGTCGCCAGCCCGGAAGCAAGCGCCTCGATCCTCTGGAAGGACGCATCGCAGGCGCCTTCCGCCGCGGCAGCAATGAAGATCACCGCCCCGGAATTGCTCGAGTTCGGGCTGATCGATGCGATCGTTCCTGAAACGTCTCCCGCGCACGAAGACCGGGACACCGTCACCAGGGCAACAGGCGACCTCATTGAGGCGATGCTGGTGGATCTGGAAGCATTGATCGATTCGCCTGCCGGCGTCGACGCGCTGCTGGCGGCCCGTTATGACAAATACCGCGCCATTGGCCACTGGAACGAGCTACAAGCACCATCCTGACGCGCTCCCCGAAAGCCACACAAGACGTTTCGCATGCCACTAAGCATCACGTTTTGGCATGAAATCTTCAGACAAACACGTTGTGCATTTGACAGCGCCAATTTCCGTGTATAAAGTACTGCAGGTTGAATCCAGCGCGAACCATGACATCTGTTGGCCGGACACGCCGTCCCGAGCTTGGCAACGACGCCATGTCGGTACCGTCCCGTTCTATCTTGCAGGCTTGGCCGATTGACCAGGCAACTGGATTCGCAGTGATGGACTTGCCATGGGGAGGGACACCAAGGTGCTGAGAGGAGAACGGTCGACGATGCGAGGTCACACAGTACGGGTTTGCCTGATGTTTGTTGTTTTCTCGCTGGTTCTGGCGAGTTGTGGCCGGGTGGATCTGGAAGATCTGACCCCCGAAGCAGCCAAGACTGAACAGGCCATTGCTGCGATCACCCAGACCGCCGGGGCCGAAGCCGCCGAAGAGGTTGCCGGCGAACTCACCGGTAATGTCGGACGTGGCGACGTGCTCTATGGCACCTGGTGCATCAACTGCCACGACGGCGGGCAGGCCGAACCAATCCGTGGCAACATCTACCAGCCGTCCGAGTGGCTCGACTTCTTCCGCGCCGGCGGCGACCACCCGACGACATACGACCCGATCATCCAGCTCAGTGACGAAAACCTGATCGATATCCTGACCTACGTCTTCCAGTCGTCCTAGATAGCTAT
>CAZRNC010000443.1:0-2757 GCA_964601285.1 uncultured Thermomicrobiales bacterium
CACGAAACATTCGAGGCGCCACCAAATTCCATGGAATGAGATCCTTCGACTCCGCTTCGCTCCGCTCAGGATGACAGTGAAAGAGGTATGTACTAACCGAAACTGGAAATAGTTGGAACAGTCGTCCTAGATGCTAGCGCCGCGTGCGCGGGCGGCCATCTCCTGGTCGATTTCGTAGGGCCAGGTGCGTCGCCGTTCGTCGGTGACGCCGACTTCCAGCGTGCCAACCGAAGCGATTGACATGGTTACCGTGTCCCCATGCTGCACCGGGCCGAGACCCTGGTGGTTTGTTCCCAGCATCAGGACATCACCTGGCACCAGCGTCATATACGACGAGATGAATGCGAGCACTTCGACCACCGGATATTCCATGTCTGACGTGGAATATGCCTGGCGGAGCTGGCCATTCACGGAAAGGGTGACATCCAGATTCTGCGGGTCTGGAATTTCGTCCGGTGTCACGATCGCCGGCCCGAGCGGTGTGAACGTGGTGAACGACTTCCCGATCCGGCTCGGGGGCATGCGGCCGAGACCACGGCCGGAGATGTCCAGCACGCAGGTGTAGCCGGCAAGTGCTTCGAGCGCCCGCTCGTCGGCCGGCAAGTTCTTTGCCCGAGAGCCAATTACCAGGGCAAGCTCGGCCTCGTGGTGGAAGATCGTGGCGTCGTGCGGCGGCAAGACGACGGTGTCGCCCGGGCCGATGACCGAATCGGGACTCTCAAGGAACATATCCTGCTCTACCCGCTCCCGATCAACACCTTCGAAGTAGTTACGCAAGGCGGCGATCAGTTTCGGTGGACGTGGCACCGGCGAGAGGATGGTCGCCGAAGCGGCAACCTCACCCGAAGCGGCCAGCGCCTCAACCTCGGCCCGCCGGCTGGCGAATGCGCCAATCACACGCGGGGTGCGGTCAATTTCCGAGCGTCCAGGAATGTCGGCAAAGATCGAAGAGACGTCGACAATGCCATCTTCACGCTGGATGCCGATACCAAACTCGGCAGTTCGGACGATTCTCATGCTGCACCTCCCTCGCCGGTTGGCGCCGGTTCCTGACCTGTGGCGCGAATCCGGGCTGCCATCTCCTCATCGACGCCGCGTGCCCAGGCACGTTCGTCCGAATCGATGACCTTCAGGCTGAATGCTCCGATGCCTTCGACGGCAGTCACGACCGTGTCACCATCCTGCATGGCGCCGAGCCCCTGATGGTTGGTGCCACAGCAGATAACATCGCCCGGGTGAAGCGGAGTGACCGAGCTGACGTAGGAGATCAGTTCGGGAATCCGCCGTTCCATGTCGCTGGTGTTGTAATCCTGGCGCAGTTCGCCATCGACCTCGACGGTGATATGCAGCTTGTGCGGGTCAGGAATTTCGTCACGGGTGACGATCCATGGACCGAACCCGCCAAAGGTGTCGAACGACTTGCCGAGAAAGCTGGCTGCACCGGGGCGGCCAAGTCCGCGGGCCGAGACGTCGTTGAACGCGGTGTAGCCGAAGATAGCATCCATTGCGTTCTCTTCGGAAGCGTTGACGGTTTCCTTGCCAATGACCACGGCGATCTCAGCTTCGTGGTGGAAGATGTCTGCCGGGTGTGGTGGCAGGATGACGGTGTCGCCGTCTCCGACGATCGACTCAGGCGACTTGAAGAAGATATCGAGAATCTGGAGTGGCCTGTCGGTGCCCTCGCGGTAGTTGCCGATCAGACAGACGATCTTCGAGGGGCGTTTGAGCGGGGAGTTCAACTTGACCTCGCTGAGGGCCTTGCCGCCGGATTGAGCGCGTGCGGCGATGTCACCAGACAGGTCATCCCAGTGGGAAACGAGATCTGGCAACAGGTCTTCCGGACCGATTGGCCCGTACTGCTCCAGCAGGTCGTTTAGCTCCACCACCCTGTCGTCGTTGGTAACCACGCCGATGCGGTCATCGTCGTACATGGCGATTCGCATCACTGGCTCCTTTCTTGATGAAGGTTTCATCCATGAAGGGACAGATTCCCTGCATGATTCATCGCATACTCGCGAACGACTGTCAATCTGTGCGAAACTGGAATGATGAAACTCAAGCTGCAATATTCGACAACATGAGGAGGATCTGTGTCAGAAGGACAAGGAATACGTTTCGGGATCATGACCGGTCAGCGCGATACCTGGCCGGTATTGGTTGACAGGTGGCAGGAGCTTGAAACGCTCGGCTTCGATGTTGGATGGGTGACCGACCACTTCTTTGGTGGTGCTGACGAAATGGTCCCCTACTTCGAAGCGTGGACGCTACTCGCCGGCGTTGCTGCCGTAACCGAAAAGATCAGGATGGGGATCATGGTCTGCTCGGTTACCCATCGCAACCCGTCGTTCCTGGCGAAGCAGGCCATCACCGTCGATCACATCTCCAATGGCCGTTGCGACTTTGGGTTGGGTGCCGGCTGGTGGGAGCGCGAGCACGAGGCCTATGGCTACGAGTATCCGTCGGATGGTGTCCGGGTGGGCATGTTTCGCGAGGCGCTGGAACTGTTCGACAGCTTTCAGGAGAACGAACGCACCGATTACGATGGCGAGCATTATCGCTTCGTGAATACGCCGTTTGAACCCAAGGGAATCCAGCCACGGATGCCGGTCGTTGTGGGTGCGAGTGGGCCGAAGATGCTGGCGATCACGGCGAAACATGCCAATATCTGGAACACACGCTCCGACATCGACGAGGCAGTCCGTAAAAGCAACCTGCTCGACGCTGCATGCGAGAAGATCGGCCGCGATCCGGCGACGA
>CAZRNC010000444.1:0-2726 GCA_964601285.1 uncultured Thermomicrobiales bacterium
GGTGCCAGTGACGCATGCCGACGTAGGTCTTGAAGGTGGTTTCGGATGCGCCATCGTTGAGGGCTGCCTCAACCTTCGCAGCCTGGGCGCGGGTGATGTCGAGAATGGGCGAGCGTCCGCCGATGATCCGGTAGCGCTCGGTAATCTCGTCGATCAGCTCCTGAGACGTTGGCCGGCCGCCCCGGATGTCGGCCAGAAACGGTTCGACCTCTTCCAGTGATTCGGGACCACCGTAAGCCATAAGGATGACGCCGATCGTTCGCATGGGTCTGCCCTTGCCTTCCAGGTTCTATAACGTGTTCTTAACTCACCTCATAGTTGTGGACCATCTCGACCACCGCCTGCACGGCTTCCACCGGCGTCCCTGGCAGGATGCCGTGGCCAAGATTGAAAATGTGCCCCGGACGTCCACCGGCCAGTTCGAGTACCTCGTGTACCCGGCTGCGGAGTTCATCTTCCGGACCGAAGAAGGTGATCGGATCGAGATTGCCCTGGATAGCCCGGTCGTGACCGATCAACTCCCAGGCACGGTCGAGTGGAATCCGCCAGTCCGCGCCAACGACGGTCGAGCCGGCATCGGCAATGACATCGAGCATCCCGCCAGTGTTGGTGCCGAACATGATCGTCGGGACTCCCGTGTCCTTCAGATTGTCGAAAATGCTGCGGGTAGCCGGCAGGACATAACGCCGGTAGTCCGACGGCGACAGCGCTCCGGCCCAGGAATCGAATAGCTGGACGCAGTCTGCGCCGGCTTCGATCTGGGCGCGCAAGTAGTCGGTCGTCATGCTGGCCAGCTTCTCCATCAGGAGTTGCCAGGCAGGCTCGTCGGTGTACATCAGGGTTTTGGTCGTCTGGTAGTTGCGCGATGAGCCACCTTCGATAGCGTAGGACGCCATCGTAAAGAGTCCACCGGCGAACCCGATCAGGGCAACCTCGCCGGCCAACTGGTCGCGGACCGTGCTGATCGCATCGAGTGTTGGTTTAAGAATGACAGCCGGGTCGAACGGTGCAAGCCCATCGATATCGCTGCGTGTGCGGAGCGGATTGTGGATGACCGGGCCTTCGCCAGCCGCGTATTCGAGGCTAAGTCCCATCGGGACCAGCGGTGGAAGGATGTCGGCAAAGATGATCGCTGCGTCGACCGGCATCTGTTCGACCGGCAGCATCGTGACCGTGGCGGATAGTTCTGCGCTGGAGATGATGTCAAGAATGCGGTGTGTTTTGCGGATCGCGCGGTATCCAGCCTGATACCTTCCGGCCTGGCGCATAAACCAGACAGGAGTACGGTCTACCGGTTCACAACGGCAGGCCGCGAGAAAACGTTCTGATTGTCGCACCGGTACCTCGCTTACGGAACCTCAAGTCTCTCCCCAAGGCGGATTGTACCAATCCTGGCCGCTCCACTCCGTTGGTTGAGGGCGGATCGCCCTTTACATCGTGCGCAAGCCACGAGTCCTCGCATGGCCCGGCTATGCCCAGGTGTTCCACCTGTTTCAGGATCATCGAGCGTGCGCAAAGAAGAACGGTGACTAGACCGTCATCCCTCGACTTCGCTCGGGATGACGGCTTCGAAGCCCCATTGTTGACCAATTCATCGCAAGAAGTTGCCAATTCTCAGGATTCGGATATCAATTTCTGAAAAATACTTGACAATCACAACGATTAGTAATAATATACCCACAACGAGACACAGACGGTCTCGAAACGATCAGATTCAGGATGAATCTGGCGGTATCTGCGAAGAAGGGGAACATAATGAACATGCAACCAATCGTCATCGAACAAATGGCCATCGAGCACCGGGCCGATCTCTATCAGTCGTCCGTCGCTGCCCGGCCGTTCGTCCGGACCAGTGGCACTCCTGCCAGCCAGTCGTTGGCCGCCCGCGTAGCAGGTTGGTTCCGGACCAGCACCCTGACGGCAAACCGGCCGGCAGCAATCGCAGACCGCTAGTCAATCTTTGAGCCAGGAGAGGCTGTATACGGTGAGTCAGCAACCTGCGCCGGCCATTCAGGCCATCAACCTGCACCGGACCTTTGAGGCCAACCGGAAGCTCTTCCGCAAGAGCGAGATCGTTACCGCCGTGGAGGATGTCAGTCTCAATGTCGAGCCTGGCATCGTCTACGGACTGCTTGGGCCGAATGGCGCCGGCAAGACGACGACGATCAAGATGCTTTCGACGCTGCTGGTTCCAACATCGGGTCAGGCTCTGGTTGCAGGGTTCAACGTGGCAACTGAAGAGCGCGAGGTTCGCAAACGGCTTGGCGTTGTCCTCGGCGGCGACCGGGGACTCTACGGCAAGCTGACCGCCCGGGATAATCTCACCTACTTTGGCCATCTCTATGGCATGAACCGCCACGACATTCCCGGGCGGGTTGAGGAAATGCTCAAGCTCGTCGAACTTGGGCACCGGGCCGATCATCGGGTGGAGGGCTTCTCCCGCGGGATGAAGCAACGCGTGCATCTGGCAAAGGCGCTACTGCACAATCCACCGGTGATCTTCCTGGATGAGCCATCAATCGGCCTTGATCCGGCGGCGGCGGTTGCGGTCCGCCAGATCATTGCCCGGTTGGTGCCGGAACATACCGTGCTCCTGACAACCCACTATCTCCATGAAGCAGATGAACTCTGCTCCCGGATTGCCATCATCGACCAGGGCCGGATCCTCGTCGAAGACACCCCCGACGGGATCAAGCGCCGGGTCGGCGGCGAGCAGCGCTATGTCG
>CAZRNC010000445.1:0-2700 GCA_964601285.1 uncultured Thermomicrobiales bacterium
ACCCCGGCGAAGAAGACGCCAACCATCGCGAAGCTCAACCCGTACTGCACGTGGAGCAACGCAAACACCAGCGAGGTGAAGATGATGCCGAAGCGTGGCTGGATACCACCGCGCATCAGGATCTCCTCGCCGAACGCTGCCGTGACAGCAATCAGGACCGCAGCAACCCAGACATTCAGGTCGCCCGGCAGCTCAGTCAGGGTGTCTTGCAGGTCCTCTACCAGATGCGGTTGAAACAGATCCATCAGCAGCGTCGCGATGACCGACGCAGCCAGCGCCGGGATCACACACAGGATGCCAATCCCGACCTGCTTCAGCGTTGGGCGTTCGAGCCCCAGGCGCTTGGTTGCATTCTCGAAGGTGCGGTTGATCAGGAATCCGACACCGAGGTAGGCAACCGCGATAAACGCCAGCGCGTTCACGATCATGGCACTGATCGAGATCGTCGTGTCCTGGTCCGGGTTCAACCAGGCGAGCCCGACCAGTGTGATCGGAACCTGGAGGATGAGCATGAACGCGATCATCTCCGGGTAGGAGTTGCCGTCAAACCCGATGATTCGTGCCAGTGGCTTGCGGAGCTGCGGAATCAGCGCCAGCCCGGCAGCAACACCAAGGACGGTCAACAGGAGACGTCCACCTGGTATGTCGTTGCCCGCCTGCCACGCCGTAAAGACACCGCTGAACCCGACGAGGAACAGGATGAACCAGAGGAACCCGAAGGTGAGATAGATGCCCATCTTCGCGGCGCGGCCCTCTTCAGACTGCGAGCGGTGCGCCCACATACTGATAAAGCCGGCCACTGCGACGTATCCGACAAGCCCTAACAGATCGACCAGAACGTTTGTCAAGCAGGTGTCTCCAATCGCGCACCGGCGGTTCGATAGAGCATCCGGTGCTCACGACGGCAAAGTATAGCCATTGCTGCCAGACTTGTGATGAATTGCACATGAATCCCTGCGCCTGACTGACGGTATACTCGACGCTGGGTTGTGTATTTCGGGAGAGGATCCGGACGTTGGCCGACCGCAAACGTGGACTCGGGCGTGGCATTGAATCGCTGATTCCGGGGATGACCGATCAGCAGGACCAGTCAGCCGCGCTGTCGGTCGACATCGACACACTCGAACCAAATCCCCATCAACCACGTAGCCACTGGAGCGATGACGACCTGGAGTCGCTTGCCGGCTCGATCCGTGAGCATGGCATCATCCAGCCGATCATTGTCACCCGTGGCCCCGGCAGTGTCCCCTACCAGATCATCGCTGGCGAACGTCGCTGGCGTGCAGCACGCCGCGCCGGCCTGACGTCGGTTCCAGTGCTTATCCGCGAAATCAGCGGCGCACAGGCGCTTGAGGTGGCTTTGGTCGAAAATGTCCAGCGAGCCGACCTCAACCCGATTGAAGAGGGTTTGGCATACCGCCAGCTCGCCGATGAGTTTGGCCTCACCCAGGCAGAGATTGCCGCCCGCGTCGGCAAGAGCCGACCAGCCGTTGCCAACACCCTTCGGCTGCTCGATGCACCGCTGGAAATCCGCGAAGCAGTCATCAACGGCCGGATTACCGCCGGTCATGCACGTGCGCTACTCTCCATTGACGACCCCGCAAGACAGAAACAACTCCTGGCAATGATCATCCAGGACGAGTTATCCGTCCGCCAGACCGAACGGCTGGCAGCGGAACCGGAACGAGCTATCGTGCAAACCATCCCGCAGATCGTTTCACCCGAAGAAAAAGCCGTCGAAGCAGAACTCCGACGGCATTTCGGCACGAAAGTCGATCTTCGGCGCGGTAAACATGGAGGAACCATCGTCCTCCACTGGTACTCTGACGAGGAACTCAACGCCATCCTCGGCAGGGTCTTCCGCCCAGCTGACGATGACCTGATCTAGGACTCGCTAACCGATCCTCGCCTGAACAACATCGACCAACTCGTCAATTGCGACCCGGGTCTGCTCCATTGTGTCGCGGTCCCGAATGGTCACAGCGTTGTCCTCTAGCGTGTCAAAATCGACAGTGACGCAGAGCGGTGTGCCGATCTCATCCTGCCGGCGATAGCGCCGGCCGATGGACTGCGTTTCGTCGTAGTCGGTTGCGAAGCGCTGTTGCAGTGTCCGGTACACATTGTCTGCCACACCGGAAAGCTCCGGCTTCTTCGAAAGCGGTAGCACTGCAACCTTGTACGGTGCGATCTTCGGATCGAAGCGCAGCACAACCCGGCTGGCCTCGGCGCCGTTGGCATCGACCGTTTTCTCCTCTTCGTAGGCATCAACCAGCACCATCAGCATCAGCCGTTCGACGCCCATCGTTGGCTCAATGACATGCGGGATGAACCGCTGGTTGTTCGCCTGGTCGAAGTAGGACATATCGACGCCGGAAACGTCCTGGTGCCGGGCAAGGTCGAAGTCGAAGCGATAGGCAAGACCGGTGAGTTCCTTCCAGCCGAAGGGGAAGAGGTATTCGTAATCAACCGTCCGCCGGGAATAGTGCGACAGCTCATCTGCCGTATGCTCACGCGCCTTCAGATGCGCCTCGTTCACACCGAGCGAGAGCAGGAACTGCTTCTGGTCGTCCATCCACTGGTCAAAGCTTTGTTCCCAGTCGTCGCCGTTGATGAAATATTCGATCTCCATCTGTTCCAGCTCAAGTACACGGAAGATGAAATTTCCCGGCGTGATCTCGTTGCGAAACGCCTTGCCAATCT
>CAZRNC010000446.1:0-2674 GCA_964601285.1 uncultured Thermomicrobiales bacterium
AGGTCGAATCTGGCTGATCAAGGCTGTCTCCGAAGGTACGCTCGATATCCGGGACCAGACGTTCCAGGAAGAGATGGCGCTTTGCCTGAACTGTCGTGCCTGCGAAGCTGCCTGTCCGTCCGGTGTGCAGTATGGGGAGCTGGTCGAAGGCGCACGCGCCCAGATTCTCAAGATCGATCCGCCGTCGAAGTCGGTCCGGGCGACGCAGAAACTCGCATTCGAGGGATTGTTTGCCAGCCCTGCTCGGTTCCGGGCAGCATCTTCGGCGCTGCGGCTCTATCAGAAGTCGGGCGCTCAGGCTGTCGTTCGCAAGAGTGGTGTACTCGGAAAAGTCGGGTTGGCCTCAAAGGAAGCGATGCTGCCGCAACTCAGCGACCGGTTCATGGTCCCCGGTCGAGAACACTGGCCGGCGGTAGGTGCGCGTCGCGGCAGCGTCGCGCTGCTCTCCGGCTGCATTATGAGCACTGCCTACGCCGAGATTCACCGGGCAACGGCACGCGTGCTCGCAGTGAATGGCTGGGATGTTGTCGTCGCGCCGGATCAGGGTTGCTGCGGTGCGTTGGCGATCCATGCTGGCGACTTCGAGTCTGGCAGGCGGATGGCGCGCAAGAACATCGATGCATTCGAGAATCCCGAGTTCGACGCGATCATCTCGAATTCGGCCGGTTGTGGAGCGCAAATGAAGGAGTATGACTATCTCCTGCGCGACGACCCGGCCTATGCCGAGTCGGGAAAGCGGTTTGTGACCCGGATGCGCGATGCAACCGAATTCCTGGCTGAAACCGGACTCCGGGAAACTCCGGGCCGGCTTGACATGACGGTTACTTACCAGGAACCGTGCCACCTGGCGCACGCACAACGAATCACCAAACAGCCGCGCGAACTGCTGGACGCAATTCCGGGCCTGAACCTGATTGAAATGCCGGAGTCGTCGCTCTGCTGTGGTAGCGCCGGCATCTACAACATGCTGCAGCCGGACATGTCTGCAGACCTGCTGGACCGCAAGCTCCGCAACGCCGGCAGCACTGGCGCAGCGACAATCGTTTCAGCCAACCCTGGTTGCATGCTCCAGCTCGAAGCGGGATTGCGAGAGCGGGGCCGGGATGTCGAAGTGGTCCATATCATGACCCTACTCGATCGTGCGTATGCGTCCAAGGAGGCGGCTGTAGTTTGAGCAGTTGTTCCAGGAAGTGATCCCACGTGTTCAAACTATTTCGATGAACCTCAAACGTATGCCGAGACGCACAGGACTTGCACTGTCATCCTGAGTAATCTGACTAGCCTATCGTGTCATGATGTTTCGCAACCCTGTAAGGGCGCATCGCCTGCGTCCGGCTGCTCGAACGACTTCCGGTTTTGGCGTGTACATGCCGGTGTGTTTGTCATCCTGAGCGAAGTCGAAGGATCTCGAGCCCCGGAGCTTTCCAGGTGTCGTCAAGATTCGAGGATCGAGATCCTTCGACTTCGCTCAGGATGACAGGCATAGCTTGGTCTGCTCTCGCGATCGTATCAACCGTTCAACCTTCACCATGGTGTCCTACGATGGTCGAGGGCAGCATGCCACGATAGGCTGGTCAGATTCCCTGTGGCCCGGTACTTAGGATGACAGTGAAAGAGGCATGTACACGCCCGAACAAGAATGAGTTGGGGCTGGTGGGCGCAGTGAATTGCGCCCCTACGATTAGTCAGCAAACCCTGGTACATGCACTCTGCAGACCGCGCTAGCTCGTAGCCTCGGCCGGGAAGCGGATAACTGCACAGGTTCCACCTTCGGGTCGGCGCAGCAGTTCGAATCCGCCCTTGAGGTCGGAAGTCGACAGCGTGGAGATGATCCGCAGGCCAAGGCCGGTCTGTGCTTTCAGCTCGAACGTCTCCGGCAACCCGATGCCGTTGTCGTTGACCTGAACCTCGATCATGCCATCTTCTTCGACCGCTTCGATCCGGATCAAACCGGTATCGCGTCCCTTCATGCCGTGCACGATCGCGTTGGTCAGCACCTCATTGAGCAGCAGCGCAAAAATCGTGGCCTGGCGGGACCGGATCATCACCCGGTCTGGCACGACTTCGAAGGTAAGCGTCAGTGATGGTGGCACGACGTTGATACTCGCTTCGTCGGTCACTTTGCGGCTGATGGCTTCGATCGTCGTCGAGGTCAGGTTGCCGGACGAGAGCAGGTCGTGGATCGTGGCAATCGATTGCACCCGTGCAACGGCTTCCTGCAATGGCTGGGTCCACTGGTCGTAACCTGCGTGCCGTGCCTGCATCGAGAGTAGCGCAGCGACCGTTTGCAGATTGTTTCGCACCCGGTGATGCATCTCCTGGAGCAACGTGGATGTCGTCTCGTAGCCAAGCCTGGCTTCCTCGTACAGCTCGGCATTCTCGACGGCCATGGCGGCTGAATCGGCGAACGATTGGAGCAGCGACAGCCGGTCATCATGCTGGCTCATCTCATGGGGTGCTGAAACACAGATCACCCCCTGCATTCCGCGGGAGGTCATCAACGGTGCGCCGAGAAAGGCAGGTGCATCCGGGAATTGCTGGGCGGGCGGCATCTCCATCGCTGAACGGGTATCACTTACTGTGCGTACAAAGTCGAGCGGAAAATCCTCTGCGCCGGCTCCGAACGACGTTTGCAGCTCAAGCGCTCCACTGGTTGCGTCATAGCGATAAATGG
>CAZRNC010000447.1:0-2671 GCA_964601285.1 uncultured Thermomicrobiales bacterium
TCCAGCGATTGAAAGGGCTCTACAAACTCAACAACGAGTTTCGGGAGTCCCAACGCAGTCAGAATGTTGATGAGCATGCACGGGAACTCCATCACGAATCATCGAACGGAAGATACGCATAACGATGTCAATGGCTGCCAGGCTCAAGTTCAGCAGTGCCACCGATTCCGGCACGGTGCGGGAAATCAATGCGGATTATCTGGTGTCGCGGGAGCCGGCCGGGCCGCTGGAACGTGTCCAGAAGGGCACAACCTGGGTCATCGCTGATGGTCTCGGCGGAGGAGACCAGGGCCGGCGAGCCGCCAGGCTGGCGGCCCAGGCAGCGACCGATACCTATTGGGACTCCGCCATTCTCGATCCACCAAGCAAGCTGCGGGCGGCGATTGAGCGGACCAATAAGCTGCTCTGGGAACAGAACGATCCCGAGGACAGCGGCACTCCGTTCGGCGCAACGGTGCTGGCAGCATGCATCATCGAGCAACAACTGTTGATCGCCCACGTCGGCCGCTCGCGCGCACACCTGTTTCGCAACGGCAAACTGCTGCAGTTGACCGAGGACCACACGTGGGTCGCTCAAGCGGTTCGGGATGAACTGATCACCGCCGAGGAGGCGCTCAACCATCCCCGGCGCAACGTCATCACCCGCTGTCTCGGCATCGGTGACCGGGTGCAGATCGACCTGTGCAACGAGCAGTTGCGGCCCGGCGACATCGTTCTGCTGGCTTCCGACGGGCTTGCCCGGAGTATCGACAACAGCACGGTCGAACTGATCCTCGGCCGCTATGGTGGCGATGCTGCCGGGGTGCTGGTTGAAGAAGCAAAGCGGCTCGGAGCGTCCGACAACATCACCATCGCAACGATCGCCATCACTGCCACTCCCGACCAGGAAACCGACCAGGCGGACAGGATTGCCCTGCTCAGCCGGCTCGGCTACGAATTGACCCGCACACCGGATCTCGACACAACCCTGGCATCGGTGCTCGAACGGGTCTTGACACTCAGCGGTGGCGAACGGGCGGCAATCATGCTCGTTGAGCCAGATGGATCGCTCACTACCCGCGTTGTCCGCAGCACCTACGGCAACTCTCGGGCGTTTGAACCCAGCCGCACTGTTGCCGAGCGGGCACTTTCCGAACAACGCCCGATCCAGCTGGCAAACACGATGGACGACGAGTCGTACAGCACCTCGGAGAGCATCGTCGCAATGTCGCTGCGCTCGGTGCTCTGCGTGCCGATGATCGTCCACGACCGGAGCATCGGTGCGTTGTATGTTGATTCGACGTCTGGCACGGTCAGTTTCAGCCAGACCGACCTTGACCTCCTCGTCTCTTTCGGGGGCCATGCCGCCGCTGCATTGCAGAATGCCCGGCTCCATGATGAGCTGGTCGCCCGCATGCAGGATGTCGACCGGGAGCGGCGCAAGAAGGATGTACTCATCCGGTCGCTCAGCAGCGCGCTAGTCGCCATCGATAACCAGGGCGCGGTGACCGAGTGGAACCCGAGAGCGACCGAGATACTGGAGATCAACCAGGAGGATGCGCTCGGCGCGCCGTTCTTTGAGATCGTTCCGCCATCGATTGCATCTTGGTTGCGCGGTCTCGCGGCGCAGTCCGAAGCCGGGAGCCAAACCGTGCTCTTCTCCAATGAATGGCAGGGAGAACTGGGCCTGCGTGACCGGGTGGTACTCGCCGGTCGGGTTGGCCGGATTCGAGATCCCGACGAGCAGATCAGTGGCTACGTGTTCGTCCTGAACGACCGGACTGATGCAGTCATGGTTGAAGAGGCACGCCGGCGGGAACACGACGAACGGGAACGCATGCGCGATCTCTTCTCGCGATACTTCGCCCCGACCGTCGTCGAGCGCTTACTGCATACACCGGGCGCAGTCGAGCTGGGTGGCACACGGCATGAGCTGGCGGTGCTGTTCGCCGATGTCCGCGGGTTCACCAGCTTCTCCGAACAGAACACCCCCGAAGAGATCGTCCGGGTACTCAATCGCTACCTGGAGCTGGCAACGACCGAGATATTCGGTCAACTCGGCACGGTCGACAAGTTCCTTGGCGATGGTGTGATGGCGATGTTCGGCGCACCGGTTGACCTGCCAGACCGTGAGCTGGCGGCCGTCCGGGCAGCAGTGGCGATGTCATCCCGCATTTCCGAACTACGCGAGGAGACCGGCGTTCAGGTCGGTTTCGGCATCGGCATCCACGCCGGCGAGGCGATCGTCGGCAATATCGGCACCTCGCGGCTGATGAGCTACACCGCGATCGGTGATGTCGTGAACGTCTCTGCCCGGCTTGAGTCCGAAGCCCGGACTGGCGAGATCCTGATCAGCGGGGAAACCTACGAGAAGATCGCCGCCCATATCGAGGTCGAAGAGCTGGGTTCGATCTACCTCAAGGGCCGGCTCAACCCGATCCGCGTCTTCAAGGTGCTGCGTCTATTGGACGATGTTGCCACTGCTTCCCCGCAGGGGTAGGGGCGCATTGCAATGCGTCCGCCGGCAACGCCTCCTGGCTTTGGCTTGCACATGACTGTTTACCTGTCTTCCTTAGTGTTGCAACCATGACTAATTGACACATGGTGGTGCTTGTGTGAGCATGCATGATCGTCCTGGTGTTGACCGTATCCGCAAGGAGGAATGGTATGCCAAGCAAGCAACACATCGTTC
>CAZRNC010000448.1:0-2664 GCA_964601285.1 uncultured Thermomicrobiales bacterium
TGGATGAAGCTCTCAGCGACATCCCGGGCATAGGCCATCAAGGTTTCCGGACGGAGGTTCAACGTCCCCGGGAAGGCCATCAACGACTGTGAATAGGCAACCGGAATGAACGGCGCGACCATTGCCGGCTCCTCTTGGGCCACCCGGATTGCCAGAGCCTCGGTCGCAATGCCGTCCGCACCCATCGGCAGGTGCGGACCATAGACCTCGACCGCGCCAAACGGGATGATCACCAGGTCGGTCTGCTGGCGAAGCTCGTCAAAATCGACCCAGTTCATGAAGCGAACCTGCGACATCCTTGCGCTCCTTTGTTGCTATGCGACCGGGTTAGACGGCGCTTGGCTGCCGTTCGCGATAGGCAGACGGCCGGCGATTGGCCAGCGACGGAAGCTGTTTCCGGATCGCCCGCAGATGGCTGAAATCGAGATCGGCGGTTGCGATACCTTCGCGGTCTGACGCTCGGGCGATGACCGTTCCCCACGGATCGATGATCATCGAGTTGCCGTAACACTGGGCGTTGTTCGGATCGTGCTTGCCGATCTGGCCCGGCGCAATGACGTACGCCTGGTTCTCGATTGCACGGGTACGCAGCAGGACTTCCCAGTGGTCCTTGCCGGTGAACAGTGTGAACGCCGCCGGCACAAACAGAATCTCGGCGCCGGCCAGTGCCAGCAATCGGTAAAGCTCCGGGAAGCGCACGTCGTAGCAGATCGAAAGGCCGGCGGTGTGGCCATCAATCGTCGCCGTCACCGGTTCGTCTCCCGGTTTGACCGCGTTCGACTCATTGGCACTGACGTTGCCGGAGATGTCGATATCAAACAGGTGAATCTTGCGATAGCGCGCCAGAATCTCGCCATCCGGACCGAAGAGCACCGAGGTGTTGTAATACTTACCAGGTTCATCGGTCTGCTCATGGAACGATCCACCAAGCAGGAAAATGTCGTGCTCTCGCGCTTTTCCGGCAAGGAACTCGCTGGTCGGCCCGGGGATCGTTTCGCCGACATCAGCGAAATCCGCTGTCGGACCAAGGAAGGCAACGTATTCCGGAAGGGCCACCAGCCGTGCACCGCCGGCCGCAGCCTGGTCGATAAGCTCACCAGCTCGCTGCAGGTTCGCCTGCTTGTCGCTCTGGCTGTTGATCTGAACCACTGAAACGCGCATTGTGTCGGTCACTGCGGTTGCTCCGTTTCCCTGTTCTTCACTGAAATCATGCCTGTGTCATCACATCATACAAGCGTTAGCCGCTTGTGGCATTCTCTTCCCGGCGCTAGGCTTGCCACAGCCGGAGTCGCCCCTGGCATCTCCCACAGGTATAGATGAAAGACCAGTTAACCAATGAAGATCTGCCGCACGATCGGCGAACTGCGTGCAGCCCGGAACGTCCTCGATGGCAGCGTCGGGTTCGTCCCAACCATGGGTGCATTGCATGCCGGCCATCTGGAACTTGTCCGCCGGGCCGAGGAAGCGAATGACCACACGATCCTTTCGATCTTTGTCAATCCGACCCAGTTCGCCGCGCAGGCGGATGTCGACCTCTACCCGAAATCTGTCGATAGCGATCTGGCCCAGGCAGAACAGCATGGCGTCCGACTCGTCTTTCTCCCGGATGCAGATGAACTCTATCCGAACGGATTCGCCACCGTTGTTAACGCCGGGCCTATTGCCGATCCACTCGAAGGAGCGTCTCGCCCCGGACACTTCCAGGGCGTCGCAACTGTCGTCACAAAGCTCCTGAACATCTGTCAACCAGACAGAGCCTATTTCGGCGAAAAGGATATGCAGCAATTGCTCGTCATCCAGCGGGTGGTGCGCGATCTTGACCTCCCGGTGCAGATCGTTGGAGTCCCGACTGTTCGCGACGACGATGGCCTGGCGCTCAGCAGCCGTAACGCGCTGTTGACACCGGAACAGCGAGCCGCGGCCGTTTGTGTTCCGCATGCACTGAAAGCAGTCCAGACCGTATGGGATGCCGGCGAGCGCAATCCGGAACGGCTACGTCAGGCAATGACCAAAGTCATTGCTGGTGAACCACTTGGAACGTTGAGTTACGCCAGTATCGCCGATCCGGACGTGCTGACCGAATACGTCGATACGATCACCAGCACAGCTATCGCCTCACTGGCTGTCCACTTTGGCTCAGTCCGCCTGATCGACAACCGCCGGCTGGATTGACCGGGCCGTGTTTCACCATTCGTCTCCGGTGAAGAAGCGGTAGTAGTCGTTCCCGGCGACGTTCATCCGCAGAGCCTTGCCGTCGACGAAGGTGTCGAACCGCACCCGTTCCGGCAAGTTTTCATACGCCCAGGATCCGTCGTCCTGCCGGTCGAGGAGACCCGGATCGTAGCTGCCGAGCTTTAGCCGGCCTTTGCGGGCGTACACCTGGAACAGACCGTGCCAGGGGTTGTGACTGCGATAGTCGCCAACCAGCCCGGCAAGTTCCGCCTCGCCGGGGAAGGTAAGCGGTCCGGAGTAGCATTCGTGGCGATACCAGTTGTTGCCATGGAAGAGTTCGACGACCCTGCCGTCGTCATCCCGGCCAACCTCAATCAGATGTTTTCGATGGTCAGCATGATTCACAAAGAACCGGTCGACGCTATATGGCTCAAGCTGAGCTGAAACATCGTTGATCTGCGCCCGCAACGTTTCGCCCGTTGCGCTGAGCCT
>CAZRNC010000449.1:0-2664 GCA_964601285.1 uncultured Thermomicrobiales bacterium
ATGCTGGTTGTCGGCAGCTACTTCGTCCAGACCGGAGCGGTCAGTTGGACGGCATTCCTGATTTCAGTGCCTATCGGCCTATTGGTCACGGCGATCCTTCAGGCGAACAACATCCGCGACATTTCCGATGACACCGCCGCCGGCAAACGGACACTTGCCACCTATGTTGGCCGCACCTGGGCCGTGCGCGAGTACGTCGTGCTGGTCGCCGGCGCCTATATCACGTTGGCAGCGATCGCCCTCTATGGTCTGCTACCGATCGGTCTGATCATCGTTTTCCTGACTGTCCCACGGGCCATTGAGCTTGTCCGCATCGTCTCCCAACGACACGAGGCCCGCACCCTCAACGCCGTCCTGCGCCGCACCGCGGGCCTGCATCTCCAGTTCGGTTTGCTCATTGCTGGCGTGCTGCTGGCATCGGCGGTGTTCGTGGTGTGATTTCCGTTCAGCCTCCATATCGACCAGGCGGAAGGTCAAACGTGAACCCATCGAACACAAAGTGATGGCGTTCATCCAGGATCGCATCCGGTTCGCGCCCGGCCCATATCTCTTCAAAAGCTTCATGTATCCGCAGAACATCTGAAGGCAGTATTGGCGTCTCACCATGCGACGGATATAACGCCTTTGACCTGCCTGCAAGCTCAGCGAGGAGACGCAACGACTCCCGGTAGGCAGCGGGATCGGAATACGGGCGGTGTGCGTACAACGCTCCCAGGTGAACGACGTCCCCCGGGAACAACGAGCCGCTGGCAGGATCGAACAGCGACAGCCCGCCCGGCGAATGTCCAGGTGTGTGATAAACCTCGATTGAGCGCCCGCCTATGTCGAACACTTCGCCACCCCTCAAGAAGCCTGAAGGTTCCGTTCCGGCAATCGCGGCCGTATCCGGGTCGAATCCTTCCGGAAGCGGCTTCCCGCGCATGTGTTCCGGCTCAAACCAGGGGCGGTATTTCACATTCGGATAGCCGATCCGTAGCGAATCTGCCTCCGACTCATGGACCAACACATCGTTAAATGCCGCGGCGGCACCGATGTGGTCAAAGTGAGTGTGCGAGAGGACGACCAGCACCTCACTCTCCGTCAGACTCTGCACCAGCCCCGGAAAATCACCAACACCCATCCCGGTGTCAAAGGCAATTGTTCGCTCGCTGCCCTCGATCAGGAAGGCGCGAACATTCTCGGAATGTCCCGATTCGAGAATAACGGTTACCCCATCCCGGTACCGACATACCTCGTACCAAGCGGATTCACTCACAGCTTGCCTCCCGTTCTCTCACCGGGCTGGAGAAATCCCGGCAGCTCGATCGTTGTCGTCAACGCCTCCTGGCATCGACCATCTGCGTTACCCGGTGGACGCTGGTGCCAATTCAAATGAATACCCGTCAAACCGGTAGACATCCTTGTCAGGCAGCCGCTCGTCGGGTTTACGGCCGGCCCAAATCTCCTCGTAGGAGTGGTGGATTGCAACCACCTCTTCCGGTGTGATCGGCACCTGGTTGTGGGACGGATAGACTACCGACGCCCGTTCGGCAATCTCGGCCAGCAAGCGGAGTGAGTCACGATAAGCAGCAGGATCGGAACCTTCACGGAAGGCGAACATCGGGCCGAGATAGATCGCATCACCCGGAAAAAGGGCACCAGCAACCGGATCGAAGAGACTGATTCCTCCTGGAGAGTGGCCGGGCGTGTGATAGACCTCGATCAGCCGGTCGCCAAGATCAATCCTGTCTCCGTGGTTCAGGTAGCCGGCCGGTTCCGTGCCGGCGATGCTCGCGCTATCCGGATCGAATCCATCCGGCAACGGAATGTCATTCAGGTACTCCGGCACAAACCAGGTACGAAATCGTTCGTTCGGATACCCGCTCCGCAGATCATCCGCTTCCGACTCGTGGACCAGCACCTCATCGAACTCAGCGCTTGCCCCGATGTGGTCAAAGTGGGCGTGAGACTGAACTACCGTCACCGGCAAATTGGTCAGGCTATCAACCAGACCCTTGAAATCGCCGACACCCATGCCCGTGTCAAACACAATAGTCCGGTCGCTGCCCTCAATCACAAACGAGCGGACATCCTCGTAGTGCCCTGGTTCGGCAATCACGATGACGCCGTCGGGATGATGGGAAATCTTGAACCAACTATCACTCATCAATTTCCTCCCAGTTCCTGTCTCATCTGCAAGAAACGTAGCAGTTCGCTGCGCGAGACCAATCCGACCAGTTGTTCACCACGCATCACCGGCATCTGGTGCAGGTCGTGCAGCGCCATCATCCGAAGCACCTCGGCAACCGGTGTGCTCTCGATCACCGTATGTAGCGCGTTTGCGGCCGTCATAAGATCGGCAACGGTCAACGACGGCCAACGCTCTGCCGGCACCGGCTTGATATCGGAAAGAGTGATGATGCCGACCAGCCGGCCCTGGTCACACACCGGCAGCCCCCGGATGTTCTGGCCAAGAATGTAGTGACTGACAACCGCCTGGATGCCGACATCCGGTGCCACGGTTGCCGGTTGTAGTTGCATCAGATCAGCCGCCACAACCCCACTGAGCGAATCCTCTTCCTCAACCAGCCGGCGCCCCTGAGACGCTGCATTCTGGAGAAACCAGCCGATAGCCAGCATGTAGATTCCGTTGATCGGATTGCCACGGAAGATCATCACCAGCCC
>CAZRNC010000450.1:0-2663 GCA_964601285.1 uncultured Thermomicrobiales bacterium
CTTCGGCGTCGAGCGTGACAATGGCGTTGACCTGCGGATTACGGCGTTCGATCATCTCAAGATGTGCCCGGACCACCTCGGTTGATGAAACCTGACGGTTCCGGATTGCAGCAGCCAGCACCGACGCTGAACGCCGGGTAAGGTCAGTCATGCTCGTTCGCTCCCTGTTTGTCCCGGATCACACCCGGGGCAGATAGATCGACCGCTCCAGCTCGGATACATGCCGGTCAATACGAGCCAACTCCTCGCGCTTCACCCGCAACAGCTCCGGACCACACACCGGCCCGAGCGCATCCATCACCACCTCGTCCTGCTCGACGGCATCCAGCGCCTCACCAGCAGATCGCGGCAGCATTGCAACGCCCTGTTCCTGCAACTCAGCTTGAGAAAGATGACCAAGGTCGCCGCTGGCTGGATTTCCAGGATCAAGCTCCCGGTCCAGCCCATCAATGCCGGCCGCTAGCAAGGCAGTCAGAAACAGATATGGATTGCAGGTGTGATCGGCAGCGCGGAACTCGATATGCCGGCGAGCCTTGCCTGGAATACGCACCAGTGCAGCCCGGTTGCTCTCGGCCCATGCTGCGTGAGCGGGCGCCCACGATGCCGGCTGCAACCGCCGGTAGGAGTTCACCGTCGGCGCCCCAACGCCGGTCAATGCCCGTGCGTGTGCCAGCACACCGCCAAGGAAGTGCAACATCTCGTCAGAAAGTCCGGCGGGGCCGTCACCGGTCGATCGGTCCTCGTCGCCGGCGACATTCTGGAGCGACAGGTGAACATGCAGCCCATTGCCGGCCATCTCCTCATGCGGTTTCGGCATGAACACTGCCTGCAATCCGGCTTCAGATGCCAGCGCCTTGGCCGCATCCCGCAGCTTCAAGGTCGCATCGGCAGCAGCAAGTGGACTGGTGTGCTTCAGGTTGATCTCAACCTGACCGGCACCATACTCCGACCCGATCTGGATAACCTCGACATCCTGCTCGGCGAGTGCCCGTTCGATCGATTGCAACAGCGACGCATTGTCATTGATCCGCCCGGTCGAATACATCATCGCCCGGTCGGCTGGCTCAAGCTCGCCGTCTGCGGTCTCCCGGAACAGGGAGAATTCCGGCTCAAAGGCGACCTGCGCCGAGAAGCCACGATCTGCAAGTTGCTGCACCATTGCGTTCAACCGGCCCCGCGGACAACCCTCCCACAGTTCGCCACCATCGGTGTGCAGGTAGCTGTACACCTGCCCAAGCCCTGGCCGCCAGGGGATCGAAGTCAACGTCTCCGGATCGGGAACGGCCATGAAATCCCCGGTATCCGCCCCAAACCGCGGCTCGCCCACCTGGTGGTCGTCAATCGTGAAATTCAGGTTCGCCCGGGCAAACACCCCGCCACTGACAATCGCCGAATGAAACGCCGCCGGCGGTATCCACTTCGCACAGGCACGGGCATTGTAATCATGGAAGACAATCCACAACCCCTCGTAATCCGCCGCATCCACCCGCCGGGCAAGAGACCGCAAGGCAGCAACATCGGGCACGCTCATGCATGTTCCGTTTCTACCGGATCAACTTCCGGTGGGTCGATGAAGATCCGCCGTGCATCGTCCAGCAGCTCAAACATCCGGTCATCATCATCTGCCATGGTTCTACCAGTTAGGTTATCGATCCAGCGCTTCGGCAACGCCTCTTTACCATGCAACGCACCAACAGCTGCGCCAACGATGGCAGCGACAGTATCGCAATCTCGTGTGTCATTGACCGCGCGGACGATTGCCTCTTCCGGATCGTCTCCATGGCACTGCAGGATGTACAGGACACTTGGAACAGTTTCCAACAGATAGGCACCTGAGTAGGCTGCGTTGCCGGCTTCCAATGTTGTCAGTTCCCGGCGGGTGAATTCCTCCAGCAGGAATGCAACGAACGTCGGGAACGTTTCGCGGCGATCAGTGTATTCACCGCCCCGCGCCGCATACCGGCTCCCGAAGTCGACATCTTCCAGGACTTCACAGAAGCGTGTTGCCCACCACTCTGGAGCAGGCGGTTGGTCCATCGACAATAGATCCCAGATCATGGCAACAAACGCCATGCAGGAGCCGGTCGCAGCTGAATCGTTATGTGTCGCCATCGCAGAAAGCGTCGTATCAACCCAAAGTTCAGTTGATGGCTGCCTGAGGTGGGGATAGACCATCGGCGCAATCCGCATCAGTGATCCATTACCGGCCGACTTTGGCCCGGCCTGAAACCAGGGGACGCTACTGTCCTTGTAGTTCGCGATAAACTGGCGCACATTGCGCCCGATGCCATAGATGCGGCGTTCGCTAAACTTCTTTGCAAGAGCATCCGGAATGTATTGACCATCCTCAACCAGTTGTTCGAGTGTCCAGAACGCCATCTGGGAATCATCGGTTGGAGTTCCAACTGGTCGATTGTCGGCGTATCGATTGGGCAGGTAGTCGCGGATTTCGCGATATGCAGCACGACGATGACCCGGGGTCATTGATTCACTGGGTGCCCCAAGCGAATCGCCCGCTGCAAGCCCCAGCATCATTCCGGAGAGTCGATCAGGATCGGGGGACAACGTAGCCGGGACCTGATCGAATATCGCCCCTCTTTTGAGACGAATCGCCTCATCAGCAAAGAGTTGATCCAGGAACGCTGCCCGGTCTGCAGCTGTCA
>CAZRNC010000451.1:0-2659 GCA_964601285.1 uncultured Thermomicrobiales bacterium
AGGATATTAGTCACGAGCGTCAGAAACTTGTTGCCGACAGCGTGCCAGAAGTACATTGCCTTGTGTTCGCCAAGGAACCGGGAGCCATAGACAGCCTTGGACCGCCCCTCGAGAATTGGCCGCAAGAGCGCAGGGTAGTCGCGAGGATCGTATTCCAGATCGCCATCCTGGATGATGACAACGTCTCCGGCAACATGTTGCAGCCCGGTGCGGACTGCTCCACCTTTGCCCATGTTCCGGGCGTGGAGAAAGACGCGAGTGTCATCGTGGGCGGCCTCGGTCGCAAGGATCTGGCGAGTCCCGTCGGTCGAGAAGTCGTCGACGATGATGATCTGCTTACGGACCGGCACCGCGCGTACTTGCTCGAGGATGGCCGAGATCGTTTGCTCCTCGTTATAAACGGGTACGATCACGCTCAGCAGAATGTCGTCCATCCCCGGCGGGTATTCCGCAGTGCTGCTAGAGGATAAAGTCATCCAGGTCCTCTTCGTCGCGCTCAAATGTGGCGCGTTCGTCCACGTATGCTGCGTCAATCACCTGGCAGGACTGCTCGTCCCCCGGGCCGTCGAACATCAGGTCGTCGAGCAGGTCCTCCAACACTTCCGAAAGCCGGCGGGCACCGATGTCGTCCTGGTGCCGGTTCCGGTTGATGGCTTCATCGACAATGGCATCGATCCCATCCCGGGTAAACCGCAGGTCGATTCCCTCGGTATGCGCCATTGCGATGTAGCGAGCAAGGAGTGCGGTTTCCGACCCGGCGAGGATCTCTTTCAGGTCGGCGGGTTCGAGTTGATCCAGGCCGATCTGGTGCGGGAAGAGCATCATCACCTCCGGCGCAATGTCGCTTCCTCGTCCCGACGGCCAGTTTCCTGTCGCAAACAGCAGGATGTTGCTGGTGTCCAGCATCCCGAAACGGGTCTTGCACTGCTCACCCGCGGACAGGTCGTAGATGGCGCGTTGTGCCGCCAGGATTGGTTCTGGCCCATCGTCGTCATTTGCCCGAACCCAGCGCTCGATGCCATTGATCAGGATGATGCCTTCGCGCTCGGCTATTCGTGCGGCCCGGCGGTCGTCCAGATCAGGATGCAGTTCGCGTGCTGATTTGACCAGCGCTTCCAGCGTTCGCCTGCTGGCCTTGGATGGGTCTCCAGTCGCCAGCTGGAGCAACGATATTCTGGTGAATGGCGCTCCCACAATGTTGGCAGCCTGGTGTACCAGTGTCGTCTTTCCGGAACCTCGCGGTCCGGTGACGAGGTAGCGCCAAGCCCCTGGCTCAGATTGTCCAGGGAGTCCGGATTCCTGTTGGCGCCAGCGAGCGCGAATTGCTGTGGCGATTGCTCGTTTGGCATGCGGCTGTCCAGCGACAACCCGGTCGAGACGTTCGACGAGTTCACGGGAGCGTAGTGTTTCCATCAGGATGTTTCCTGCTCCCGGCTTGGCTCCGGGAGTGAGAGCATCTGGATCCGGTCGTTGGTGAAGATGCAGAGTTCTGCGGCAATTCGCATTGATTCCTGGACAATTTCGATGGCGTCATAGCCTGAGTGGGCGAGCAGCGCTTTTGCAGCCGCCGTGGCATATGGCGAGCCGGAACCAATCGAGGCGATGCCATCATCCGGTTCCATAACGTCACCTTCCCCGGAGAGGCTCAGCACTTCGTGGCTGTTGGCGACGATCAACTGGGCTTCCAGCCGGCGCAACTCCCGGTCGGTTCGCCACTCCTTGGTTAGCTCAACCGCGGCCTTGCGAAGATTCCCCTGTGCGCTGACGAGTTGCGCCTCGAATTTCTCAAATAGTGTCAGTGCATCGGCCGGCGCGCCGGCGAATCCGGCCAGAACGGTGTTCTCATGGAGCATCCGGAGTTTCCGGGCACCATGCTTGACGACCATATCGCCGTAGCTCACCTGGCCGTCGGCACCGATAGCTGTCTGTCCATCGCGAGATACGGCCAGTACGGTCGTTGCCCGCCAAACTTTTCCGGATTCCGGAAACGAACGAACTATGCCTGTGATGGCCGCTTCTCCTCTCAGGCCGAGACGCGCTCGTCGACAGCTTCGCTGGCTGGCTGATAGGCCTCGCGGTGGTTGCAGTCGTTGCACTTCACCTGGTTACCGGCACGGTTGGCGATTGCCATAACCCCGCCACACTCCGGGCAGCGCTTCTCGACCGGCTTGGCCCACGAGACGAAATCGCACTCCGGGAACCGGCTGCACCCGTAGAAGACACGGCCTTTCTTCGAGCGGCGTTCGACGACTTCACCCTCGGAACAGGTCGGGCAGGGCAGGCCGATCTTCGTTAGCAGCGGTTTGGCATTGCGACATTCCGGGAACCCGGTGCAGGCCAGGAAGCGGCCATAGCGCCCGAGTTTGATGACCATCGGCCGGCCGCACTGCTCGCAAACCTGGTCAGTCGGCTCATCGCGAATCTGGACCCGTTCCATCGTCTGCTCGGCCTTGGCGATCGTTGCCGAGAATGGCGTATAGAAATCGCGGATGACCGGAACCCACTCTCGCTCGCCGGTTGCGATCTCATCCAGCTCCTCTTCCATCGACGAGGTGAAGGCAGGATCGACAATCGACGGGAAATGCTCGACGAGAATATCGCTGATGACGAAGCCGAGTTCGGTCGGGAAGAGCCGGCGCTCCTCGTTCGAGACGTAGTT
>CAZRNC010000452.1:0-2658 GCA_964601285.1 uncultured Thermomicrobiales bacterium
CGTCTGGCCCCCGAGGCGTGAAACCGGGCGTATGCAAGACGCCCCTACGAAAGTATCAGGACACACGTCACGATACGCTGGTCAGACTACTCAGGACAACAGGTAAACCGGCATGCCCAAGCCTAAACTGGAAATGGCTGATACATGTCTCATGGCGCCGACGACACCACCGCCGGCAGGCGCATGGCCTGGAGGAGGCGGTCGCGGCTGGAGAGCAACGCCTGCTCGTAGCTGGCATCGTCGGCGCGGATTTCGAGCATGAAGAGACCATCAAACCCGATCCAGTCGAGGTGTTCCATCACCGCTTCATAGTCGACGATGCCGGTGCCAACCGGGTTGTGGTCGCTCAACGGGTCCGGCAGAACGTCGTGGGCGTGAATGTGCCAGATGCGCTCGCCCAGCCGGTCGATCAGACGGAGCAGCCGGCCGTTATACTCCTCAAACGCCACCTGGTCTTTCAGACTGGTGATACCGTCGCGCTGGTACCAGTAGGCGATATGCCCCAGATCGACGGTCGCGCCGACCGCCGGGTGGTCGACCGCTTCCAGCAAGCCGGCGTGTTCATCCGGGTCGGCCGGGAAGCGCCAGTTCTCAACGCAGATCCGGGTTCCATGTTCAGCGGCGGCATCGCCAAGCTCCCGGAGCGGAGTCACCAGCCGGCGCAGGAACGCCTGCCGGTCGACGCTGTGATGGTGCAGCCCGGTGTGCAGCGTCACCGTCTCCAGGTTCAACGCTCCGGCAGCCCGCACCGACGCCAGAATCTGGCGGACGGATTCCCGCTCGATCAACGGGTTGACCGACACCAGCGGCAGGTCAACATAGGGCGCATGGATGACCGCCCTGCTGAACTGCTCCCGGATCGAGAGCAGCTCAGCCTTTTGGGTATCGTCCAGATCATCCCAGAGGAAGCTCAACCCGGAGATGTCAGCGGCCGGTGTCCCGCCAAAGGTGATGGCGGTAAACCCGAGCGCCCGGGCGCGTGCGACGGCAGCTTCCAGCGATGCCGGTGCAAGTTTCGGAACTGCCACGGCGATGTTGTGCATGTCCATAGTAGTGTCCCATCTGCTTGTCCCGGCTAGTCATTGAAGGAGAGGTTGTACGGGCGAAGATCCATGTAATAGAAGGGATACGGGCTCCAGTTGACCGATTTGCTGACACCGTAGAACTCGACCGGGTCGAACAGCACGGTTCCGGGGGCTTCGTCTTCCCAGATGTCGAGCATCTTCTGGTAGTTGTCGTAGCGCACCTGCTCATCGAGCGTGCTGCGGGCTTCGTTGCCGAGGTCGTTGAACTCCTGCGGGGCGTCCCAGTGGTTGCGCTGGCCGGAAGAACCTTCGCCCCAGCCCACCCAGAGCGAACCACCCGGATCAGCCAGCCGGGACGAGTTCGACCAGGTATGCACCTGCCGCTCATCGCCGCTGGTCGAGTTCTCGTTGATCTTCACCACGGCGTTGATGCCGATTTCCTGCCACATCGGAACGATCGCCTGGGCAACCTGTTCGCCGTTGGTGTAGTAGCCGGCCTGCAACTGGTATTCGATCTCCTCGCCGTTGTAGCTGGACTCCGCCAGCAGCTCCCGTGCGCGCTCCGGATCGTAGGGCGTGTAGGGCCGGTCGGCGTTGTACAGTTCGTTGTATTCCTCGAACTGGTGTCCGCGCTTGAGGGTTGCCTGGCCGCTCCAGATCGTCTCGATAATCAGCTCACGGTCGATGCCCAGGTTCAACGCCTGGCGCAGCTTTTTGTCCTGTAGTCGCGGATGGCGGGTGTTGTAGGCCAGGACATGGGTGTTGGCCAGCGGCACGGCGCGCACCTCGACATTGCCCGAGCTGTTGATCGTCGCCACCTGGTCCGGCGGGACGTTAGTGATGAGCTGTACCTCGTCGTTCACCAGCGCGGTCACGCGTGCGGCGATCTCCGGAATCACCCGGAAGGTGATCTTCTTCACCGGCGCAGGATCACCCCAGTAGCCGTCGTAGCGTTCCATCACCATCTCGTTAGATTCGTCGAACGCGGTGATCATGTACGGGCCGGTTCCCATGCCCTGATACATGAACTCCTCGATGCCGACCGATTCAACATGGTTCTTCGGAACGATCCAGGCTGCCCAGCTTGCCAGCCGCTTCACCAGCACCGGGTCGGTCTCGAACGTTTCAATCAGCACGGTGTAGTCGTCGACCTTCTCAACTTTGGAGAAGCCGGCGAAGTAGGTCTGTCCCTCGATCAGGGCGGTGTCCTCGCCGGCATTGATCAGCCGCTCGAAGGTGAAGACAACATCGTCCGCCGTGAAGGGATCGCCATTGTGAAAGGTGACATCTTCGCGCAGGTGCAGTTCCAGTTCGAGGTCGCTCAGTCGCTCCCAGGACACCGCCAGCGACGGAACGTGCTCGTTGTTGTTCAGGAAATCACGGCGGATCAGCGTGTCATACGGTGTGTAGACAACACGGGTGCCGACGTTGCCCATCGAGCGCGGCGGGTCGATCGTCGCCGGCAGACCCTGGACCGCGATGACCATTTCGTCGCGCTCAATGCCGGTCTGCGGTGCGTAGGTGTAGATGGTCGTATCGGACTGCTCGGATGTTTCCTCGTCGTCCGGCTCCTCAATGTCTTCTTCGGTTGTGCTGGTCGGCTCGTCGGCCTGGGTTGCCGTCGGAACGGTGG
>CAZRNC010000453.1:0-2658 GCA_964601285.1 uncultured Thermomicrobiales bacterium
CATCAAAGTAGGCATAGGTCACATCCCAACCTGGGCCACCCTCGCCGTTGAGCCGTTCGGTGATCGTCTCACCAACCCGTGACTCCACCGGATCAAGCAAGTCAGCCAGACCGGCGTAGGTCGGGCTCTGTGGATCGTCCAGATCGCCAGCGATGACGACATTAGCCGGAGTCCGTTCGATGAACTCATCATGTCCAACCTGCATCTGCCCGGTGATCAGTTCCACCACCAGCAGACCATTCGTCACAAACCAGTCAGAGTCCGGTGCGTTGGGATCGGTGATTTCCATTCGGGCTTTGTCGTAGTAGCGGACAAGTCGTTTACCATCAGGTGACTCAGCGTACTCTTCCCACAACTCGGTCGGAACCTCCTGCAACGTCGAGAACGGAGCCGGTCCCCAGACCCAGGTGCGGTTCACATCGCCATTGGCCACCGGCAGATCAGTCCGTGCCCAGACATCGTCGAAGGCAGACGGATCACCAACCGGTGCTTCCGGTTCGGTTGGTTCCTCAGGCTCACCCGGCTCTTCCGGTTCCGGATCGACCGGTGGGGTTGGTGGCGTTGGCGATGAACCATCATCAAACACGATCGTTAGCTGGAAGCTCATGCTGCTGCTGAGACCGTACTTGTCGGTCACCGTGCAGGTGATCGTATGCGTCCCGATGTTGAAGAACGTCCCCGATGGCGGTGTGCAAACCACGGTCGGGTTGTCGTCGATCTCGCTGCTGACGTTTGGTGCAAACGTCACCGCCGTACCATCCGGATTGGATGTCGGAATCACTGAACCAGGCGTTGCACCGAACGTTGGTGCAAGACTCTGCGCCGGCTGGATCGTCACAGTGAAGCTGTCTACTGCTTTATTCCCCCGGCTGTCTTCTACCTCACAGATGACGTTTGTCGCACCCAGCGGGAAGAGATCGCCCGGGCCCCAATTACAGGAAGGGTCGATGTCACCATCCACCAGATCGGTTGCCGAGACAGAAAACTGCATGGCCAGCCCCAGCGACGAAGGACTCGTCGCATTGAGATTGCCCGGCAGGATCAACGCCGGCGGAGTCGTATCGACAACCGTTATCGAGAAGGATTCGTGGGCTTCCTGCTCGAACTCATCTTCGGCAGAGCAGGTAATCGAAGTGCTGCCGATTGGGAACACTGCACCTGGAACAGCCCACGCCGGCTCGCAGGTTACCGGGATATCGGTTTCAAGGCCATCCTTCGCCGACGGAGCCAGGTAATCTACGACTGCGCCATCCGCGGATGTTGCCTCAACGGGCGGAACGGTTGGCACGGTGATGGTTGGTTCTCCTGGTTGGAAGATGGTCACATCAAACGATGTGGCTGTCGTCTGTCCTACGTCATCGGTGGCAGTACAGGTCACCTTGGTTGTGCCGATCGGGAAGATCGTTGGAGGCACCTGGGGTTCAGGAACACCCGGATAGACAGGTCCGTTTTCATCAGCACAGATGACCCCAACGGGTGTACTGTTGCCATTCCCGCGCGCTTTCGGTTCGACCCAGACAACTGTCGCGCCGTCCGAGGATGTTGCATTCTGTTCGATATCTTCCGGGAGCGGTGCATCAAAGGTTGGCGGCAGCCACGGCATGCCAACCATGACCGTGAAGCTGGCACTGGTGTCATGCTCAACTGCACCAGTGGTCGAACAGGTAACTTCAGTCTCCCCTCCCGGGAAGTAGACAGTTGCCGGGAAACTGCCGACCGGGCTTTGGGGACTGGTTGCGTCGGGATCAAATGCGCACGAGATGGTAATAGTCGAGCCGAGCCAGTCGCTGGCTGTGGGAGTGAAGGTGAATTGCCCACCTTCCGGAGTGCTGGCCACCAGATCGTCCGGAGGGGGCGGCAGGGCTAGAGTTGCAAACTGCACCTCAACTGCGCCGATATCACAGGCGCCGCCCGATGGACGGGGCGAGCCCCGCTGATCGACATCCGGAAGGTCGGGGGTGTCGCAATCCACGGCATCAATCGCCGGAGATCGTGTCTCGCCATCGACCTGCGGCATCAGCGTCAATGTTGCCAGCTTCGAATTGTTGAGAGCCAGGACCGGAGCGAGCATCAGGTCCGCTTCTACCGAACCAACGCTATCGTCATCAACACAGGAACTGTCACCAAAGAGGTTGTCGCTGCCCTGAGTAATCGATTCGCTGCACGTCCCGTCAAGAATCGTTGCGTAGAGCGCCGGGCTGTTACCTGCGATGTTACCGGCAATCGTGCTGCTGACGACGATCAGATTTCCGCTCTCGAAGTGGAAGGCTCCGCCATCAGTCGCGCTGTTGAAGGCAATCGTGCTGTTGACAACGTGCAAGCCGATGGACGCGGTATATGCGCCACCACCTTCATCTGCCTGATTGCCGGTGATCGTGCTGCTGTCGATTGTCAGGTCGGCATCGTTGTACACGCCACCACCAAAGGTGGCACCCGTATTGCCCGAGATCGTCGTATTGAAGATCGTACTCTTGTCTGATGGGCCAGTTGCAAACGAGTTGTAAATGCCGGCACCGGCGCCGTTGGTGACTTCGTTCATCGAGACTACGCTGTCGAGCAACGTCATATCGCCGAGGTTCAGGATGCCGCCGCCACCGAGGTTGTAGGACAATGGCTGTTCGGGGAATGTGACGACATTTTGCTGGATGACGGATTCCT
>CAZRNC010000454.1:0-2637 GCA_964601285.1 uncultured Thermomicrobiales bacterium
TTGTGTCGGCAACAGGCATTCGAAACAGGCTAACCTGGATTCGCATTGGAGGAGCCGCAGTTGCCGCCGGATTGTCTGCGCTGCCCTTCCTGCTCGACTTCACCTCGCCTGTCGGGCTCAATGATTCCGACTTGCCGGCGTTTGTGACCTCAATCCCGATCGTTTCAACGATCGCCAGCATGCTCGGCATCGTGATTTGGAGACCTTCCAGCTTTGGCGAATTGCTGACCGTCCATGGCGGCTGGATCGTCGCGGCCGGTCTGTTCGTCTGGTTAGCTCACGCCCGGGAACCTGACGTCTTCCGCCGAACGAGCATTCAACTTCGACTCACTATTGGCGGAGCAGTCGCGGCGATTCTGATAGCGCTGGTCTGGGCGCCGGCAGTGCTGCTGATCGGCTTCCCACTGGCAGCAACGGTATTGGTTGCGATCCGCAGCAACGAGAAGGCTTACCGAATCGTGGCAACGCTGTATGCTGCGGGTCTGTTCCTGATCCTTGTCCCGGAGTTCATCTTCATCCAGGATGCATTCGGCAACCGGATGAACACCGTGTTCAAGCTCTATTTCCAGGCGTGGGCGCTATTGGCCATCGCTGCCGCAGGGACGTTGGCGCTGGGATTGGCGAGCACTATCACGTGGCATCGGCTTTCTGCGGCGGTGACCATCGGACTCCTCATCCTGATAACCCTTCCCTACACGCCTATTTCAGCAAGAGACTGGACCGGTGGATTCGAGACACGCCACGGGTTGGATGGCGCAGCCTGGCTGGAACGAGCCAATCCTGATGATGCTGCCGCTGTCGATTGGTTGATAGAGAATGCACCAGACGGCGCGACGATAGCCGAGGGGCCGGGTTGCTCATACCAATCAACTGCAGGAGTGCCGCACAACCGTTTCTCCGCCTTCACCGGCATACCAACCACTCTTGGTTGGGCGGGGCATCAACGACAATGGCGGAGGGGTGAAGAGCGTTTGATTGGCTTGGGCATCGGAACCCGATCGATCTGGGTAAACGCACTTCTTGATGGCGGTCCGAACGAATCTGATCAGGCTGATGAAGTGACATACCTCATGCTCGGGTCTCAGGAGCGTTTAGGGAGCCCAGACTGCGAACCGCTCGGTGGTCGAGATGTACAGGCGGCGCGGACAGTGCTGGAATCGCTTGGCTGGCAGGTAGTGTTCCAGGCAGGGGAGACGATCATCATGGCACAATAAACTGGTAGGTAGATGCGGAAATCAACGCTGGAGGGATTGAAAGGTTGACTTAACCTTTGTTATCCTTACTGTTGCGGCATCTGACGCAGCGTTTCGTTGTGTTCAGAGGCGAGCGTATCCGACGATTCACGCAGGGAGGACTCTCATAAGCTCAAGACCAGTCCGAGTAAACGAACGTATTCGTATCCGCGAAGTGCGGCTTATCGATGAGAACGGTAAACAGGTTGGGGTGATCCCGACTCGTGATGCCCTTGAAACAGCACGCGAACGCGGGTTGGATCTCGTCGAGGTGCAGCCAAACGCCGTGCCACCCGTCTGCCGGTTGATGGATTACGGTCGCTTCCGATACGAAGAGAGTCGTAAGGAACGCGAAAGCCGCAAGAAAGCCAAGACGGTCGCGCTCAAGGAAATTCGGATGAAACCGAAAATCGGTGAGCACGATGTGGACACCAAGGCCCGCAACGCACGCCGATTCCTCGAAGCCGGAGATCGGGTCAAGGTTTCGGTGCGGTTCCGTGGACGAGAAAACCTCCACCAGGAGATCGGTCGCGGTCTCTTGCTGGGCATGATCGACCGGTTGACCGACGTTGCCATTGTTGACCAGCAACCACGGTCTGAGGGCCAGGATATGTCAATCCTGCTAAGCCCGAAGGTGTCGAAGGAAGACAAGGCGGAAGAGGAAGAAGAAGCTACCGAGTAGCGTCTGCCTTGCGCCCTGTCGCTAACAAAGTTTGCAGTAGCGAACGACGGTGCCGGCAAGCGGTACCGTCGGATCGTGTGGGAGCACCGGGAAGAGAAGTTTTGACATGCCGAAGATGAAAACAAACAAGCAGGCCAGGCGCCGCTTCAAGATCACCGGCACAGGAAAGGTTATGCGCGCCAAGGGCGGCAAATCTCACCTGCGGCGGAAGAAGTCAAAGCGCACCCGCCGGATGTTTGACAAGATGCATGAGGTTGCAAAACAGGACGAGAAGCGAATAAAGCGGCTTCTCCCCTACGGATAGGGTCCGCCCGATTTCCGATTTGCATTGTTGACCCACTGGAGGGTGTGGAGAGCATATGGCACGAATCAAACGCGGCGTAACTTCTCGTCGCAGACACAAGGCGATTCTTGAACGAGCTTCAGGCTATCGTGGCACACGCAGCCGCCTGTTCAAGCGCGCTAATGAAGCAGTCATGCGCGCCGGGCAGTACTCCTATCGCGACCGCCGGACCCGCAGACGGCAGATGCGACGGCTCTGGATTATCCGGATCAATGCCGCATCCCGCGAGAATGGCCTGCCATACGGACGATTCATTGACGGGCTGAACAAGGCCGGGGTCGTCGTCGACCGCAAGATCCTCGCCGATCTGGCTGTCCGTGATCCTCAGGCGTTCAGCGAATATGTCAAGGTCGCACAAGCTGCCCTGTAAGGTAGCCGAA
>CAZRNC010000455.1:0-2635 GCA_964601285.1 uncultured Thermomicrobiales bacterium
ATCGTCGACAACGCAGCCCAGATCCGGTCGATCTCTGCCTGGTCCTGGCATTGGACCTCAAATGACACCCCGCTGCTGAATGTCGTTTCTTGCTCGACCCCTGAATCCATTGCGGCGAACCACTGACTCCCGATTCGAAAGTCACCATACATGATCGCTTCGGCGCTCGCGGGACCGGTCTTCACCCCGTATGGGTAGCGCGGACCGGCCGACGAGTCCTCGAAGACATCGAGGCAGGCTTCGATTGCCTCCACTGCCCGGTTCTGAACTGGACCGGCGAACATGAGCGCGGGAACAATGAATGGCCGGGACGCTCCGTCCGGGTCGGTGAGCATGAGTTGCCAGTTCACACCAAAGCGGTCTTCAACCCAACCGTAGTGCGAGCTGTGGTCGTATTCGCCCAGCGGCATGTGCACAGTGCCTCCGCTGGAGAGCTCCTGCCAAAGCTGATCGAGCGAAGCACGCGTTGCAGCTTCATCACGGCCGAAGAACAATGGATCGAAGTTCAGCAAGAACGAGATTGACGAGTTTGGCCGGAAATGATCGCCCGCATTGATGAGCACGAAACGCGTCGGATTCTCGCCGGCCGGATCGGGAATGGACACGCCAACCGTTAGCGGCGCGCCGCCAAAATCCTTCTGGAAATCAAGAAGACCGTTGTCCGGATAGCGCGACTCCACCTCGGTGCTCGCGCCGGCAAAAGCACTGGAATAGAATGCTCCTGCTTCCTCGGCGTTGCGATTGCACCAAATGTTGGGGACGATCTTCTGTGTCATCAACGCCTCCTGAACTGATCAGTCAATAGTTTTCGAGTATACAGTCGTACTTCGACCGATGATGTCTCGATGAGTCCCGGACGATCGTCTATGCTCCCACTGATTGGGACGCAAGTGCGGCATCAGCCGCCACGGAGTACGTGCATGCCACCACACGAGGGCCAGGTTTGAACCTGAATCCAAAATCGAGTGGGATCGCCCGTCCGATTACCGCTGGAGTCGTAACAGCTCTTGTCGGCTTTACGAGTTCGTTCGTTGTCGTGCTGGCGGGCCTGGCTGCCGTCGGTGCAAGTCAGGACCAGGCGTCAAGTGGGCTGCTCACCGTTAGCGTCCTGATGGGCCTGTCCTGCATTCTGCTTTCGTTGTGGACCCGCAAACCGATTACCGTTGCATGGTCGACTCCGGGCGCTGCGCTGCTGGTTTCGACCGGAATGGTGGAAGGTGGCTGGCCCGCTGCGGTCGGCGCATTCGTCGTCACCGGCGCGTTGATCGTGTTGACCGGACTCATCCCACAATTGGGCGCGATCATCGCCCGTATCCCCGCGTCGGTCGCCCAGGCGATGCTGGCTGGAGTCTTGTTCCAGCTATGTCTTGGACCGATCACCGGGCTTGCAGAGAACCCGATTGACGTTGCCCCGGTCGTCGTTGTTTGGCTGCTGACAATGCGGTTCCTTCCCCGCTGGGCCGCGCCATTTGCCTTTGTCGTCGCCGCGATTGTCATTGCGATTCATGTTGGAACATCGGGCACCACGATTGACCTTGCTTCGCTCGCACCCCGACTGACGTTCACGACACCGACTTTCACGCTGTCCGGACTGATCGGCATCGCAATACCGCTGTATCTGGTAACGATGGCGTCTCAGAATGTGCCAGGCGTAGCTGTGATGAAAGGGTTTGGCTACACGGTGCCATGGCGTCGAGCAATGCTCGTGACCGGGGTAGGAACGGTTGCCGGTTCGACTGCCGGCGGTTATACAATCAACCTTGCCGCCATTAGCGCTGCGCTGGCAGCCGGACCGGAGGCGGGTGAAGACCGCTCACGGCGATGGATTGCGAGCACGACCGCCGGCGTTGGCTACGTCGGGCTCGGCATCGCTTCAGCAGCGTTCGGCACGCTTGTGTTGCTCGCACCAGCAGGAGTCATCGCGGCGGTTGCCGGACTTGCCTTGCTTACAACCCTCGCATCTTCGTTGCGTTCGGCACTATCTGAGTCGGAACAACTGCTGCCGGCCGTTATCACGTTCGCAACGGCCGCATCCGGCATTGCCATTGCCGGCGTGAGCGCGGCGTTCTGGGCTCTTGTCGCCGGACTCGTCGTCCGCTTTGCCCTCAGCTTTGGAAAGCGAGACACCTGATCAACACTGGAGAAGTTGAAGGTTGACGCTCTCTTCAATTGGCGTTCCACGGAAATGGATATGGAGTACCGCCAATCGGCCAATGATGTCGGGCCAGTCGAGGTCACCATGCCGGTCGGTCGAAGCGTTTCGGCCGCATGAGCGTCGGATCGAGGATTCTGGCCGGACTGTATGCGTCGCCCTCAAGAACAGGCTCAAGCACGCATGAGCCACTGCCTGGTTAGTCCCCCAGCAGGTCGTAGATCTTCATCGAACGATGGCATACACCAGTGTTCCTAGGACCATTTCCGTGAAGATGGCTTGCTTTCTGCGTTGCGCACTGTTCATGGCGCAGAGTGAACGACACGCTGTGTCAGGCATTTTTCTATCTTGCAACGAAAAAGAGGAGCGGATCATTCGATCCACTCCTCTCTGTCATGCTATTGATTTACCCCGAAGCCGGGTGGGGCCGCATCTGGGGCGGCGGGCCGGATGGTGAATCCCGCCGGTCTCCGGTTGGGTATG
>CAZRNC010000456.1:0-2635 GCA_964601285.1 uncultured Thermomicrobiales bacterium
GATCTGGACCGGTTCGATGACGACGACGAATTCCCCACGTGCATTAATCGTGCCGGCGAGTTCCGCCGCAGTTCCACGCAGCCACTCTTCATGGAGCTTGGTAATTTCACGGCCGATGGTCAATCGTGCTTCCGGGAACTGCTCGGCAACTCCGGCGATCAGCCGCTCGATCCGGGTTGGCGCTTCGAACAGGATGACCGGGAGGCCGGTGGCAAGCAGCTCACGCAGGCGTTTGGTTCGCTCGCCGGGTTGACGCGGCGCGAAGCCACCGAAGACGAATCCGCGGTCAGCTACGCCGGATGCCGCCGCCGCGGCGATCACTGCCGAAGGGCCTGGCACCGGTATAACATCGAATCCGCGTTCGACCGCCAGCCGGACGAGCATGGAACCGGGATCGGATATTCCTGGCATGCCTGCATCGGAAATCACCGCGACGTCGCCGCTCTCAAGCGCGTCCAGGATCTCGTCAACTCGCCGGGATGATGAATCATCATGGTAGGAGACGACCTGGGTGCTGATTCCGAACTTCCGGAGCATCGGCAGGGCAACGCGGGAATCCTCGGCAGCGATCAAATGGACCTCACCGAGAATCCGGATAGCCCGTGCCGAGATGTCTTCCAGATTGCCGATTGGTGTTGCGACGAGATAGAGCGTGCCCATTGGTTCCTTGCAGGTGAATCGCGATCCCCCGAATTGGAGTCTCTCCGTTATACTCATATGATACGTACGGACACCACCCCGGGCGCCCTGCTGTGCGCTCTGTTGGGGTTATGTTTCACGCAGGAGTGGAAATAGATGCTGCCTGGCACCGAAGCAACCGGTCAAACCCAGTCGCTGTACCGCAAGTACCGGCCAACGACATTTGAAGCAGACAGTCTGGTCGGACAATCCCATGTGACACGGACGCTGCAGAATGCGATAGCCCAGGGCCGGGTGGCTCATGCCTACCTGTTCTGTGGGCCGCGAGGAACCGGCAAGACCTCAACGGCCAGGCTGCTGGCGAAGGCGGTCAACTGTCTTGATCCTGATCCGGATAGCCGCCCCTGCAACGACTGTGAATCCTGCAACGCGATCAATCAGAACCGTGCGACCGATGTCATCGAGATTGATGCCGCCTCAAACCGTGGAATCGAAGACATGCGTGACCTTCGCGAGCGGGTGAAGTATGCGCCAACCCAGTTGCGGACGAAGTTTTACATCATTGACGAGGCGCACCGGTTGACCCGGGATGCGTTCAACGCGTTCCTGAAGACACTGGAAGAGCCACCACCAAACACGATCTTTGTGCTGGCGACGACCGAGCCGGATGAGTTGCTGGAGACGGTTGCATCGCGTTGCCAGCGTTTCGACTTTCGGCGTATTCCAGCCGAGGATATGCATCGTCATTTGCTGAACGTCGCCAGGGCCGAGGGCATAGAGATCGACGAGGAAGCGGTCGGCATCATCGTTCGTCAGGCGACCGGCTCGGCCCGCGATGCCGTCGGACTGCTGGACATGCTGGCCGTTTCAGCAGGGCGGGATAGCGCGTCCCGGATCGATGTCGCGCTGGTGCGACAGATGCTTGGCCTCTCTCAGGATCAGCGAACGCTGGAATTGATCGATGCCATTGCAGCCCGCGATATTGCAGCAGGGCTGACGATTATCAATGACGCTGTTGAGACCGGCCAGGAGATGCGGGCATTTGGCCGGCAGATTATTTCCGCGCTGCGCCTGCTGATGTTGATCCGCGCCGGCGCAAATCCACCCGAGGCGGACGAACCGCTCCGGGCGCTCGCCGCCCGCTTTGAGCTGCCTGATCTCCTGCAAGTGAACCGGCAGTTCAGCGAGGTCGACTTTGCCATCAGGAATGGCGGATTTCCACAACTGCCAATCGAGTTGGCGTTTGTCGGTTCCATCGTCCAGCAGCCAGGAACCTATGCGACAGCCGCTGCGCCGGTTGAACGACAAGTCGAGCGACAGCCGGAACCATCCCGGCCGGTGGAACGATTCGAGAGACCGGCTCCTGTGCCACCGCGCCAGCCGGAACCGCGTCAGGCTACGCCACCGCGCCCGGTCGAGACACCGGCGGCTTCACCACCATCAACACCACCTGCACGGCAGCCGGCAAGGCCAGCGCCTGCTGCGGGCGGTTCAGGTACGTTGAATGACGTGGTTGCCAACTGGGATGGCATCCGGACCGAGGTCAAGACGATCGACCGCAAGATTGATGCGCTGCTTGCTTCAACCGATCCTGGCGATGTGCGTGGCACGACGCTCTACCTGGTTGCGGCCTATCCGTTCCACCGCGGCAAGATCAACGAGAACAAGGTCCGTGAGGTGATTGAGGATGCCGTCGAGCGGGTAATCAACCAGCGACTGACGGTCACCGCGGTACTTTCCGATGAGCTTCGGGCAGCAGCCCCACCTCCAGATAGCGGCGGCCCGCCCCCCGAGGATGATGGTGGTGACGAACCTGGCGGTAGTGGCGAAAGCGACAATGGCGTGGATACTGATATCACCGCCGCTGTCGAATCCGGCGAAGAGTCGCTGGTCGCCCGTGCCCGTGCCATCTTCGAAGCCGAAGAGGTCTCGCCAGATTCCTTGCCGGGGTTGCGTTAGTTTTCGCCCGACTGGAACAGGGTCTTCGAGGTTTCGG